>JAYSLR010000157.1:0-5578 GCA_043725365.1 Rhizobacter sp.
CTCGCTGACGCTGAACACCAAGGCCCCCGAAGGCAAGGCGGTGCTCGAGAAGCTGATCCGCGAGTCGGACGTCATGGTCGAGAACTTCGGCCCCGGAGCGCTCGACCGCATGGGGTTCACCTGGGAACGCATCCAGGAACTCAACCCCGGCATGATCCTGGCCTCGGTCAAGGGCTTCTCCGAAGGCCACCACTACGAAGACCTGAAGGTCTACGAGAACGTGGCGCAGTGCGCGGGCGGCGCCGCCTCGACCACCGGCTGGTGGAAGGGCGAACAGGCGGGGCCGATGATCTCGGCGGCTGCCCTGGGCGACAGCAACACCGGCATGCACCTGGCCATCGGCATCCTGACGGCCATCATCGGCCGCCAGAAGACCGGCAAGGGCCAGAAGGTCGCCTGCTCGATGCAGGACGCGGTGCTGAACCTGTGCCGCGTGAAGATGCGCGACCAGCAGCGCCTGGAGAAGGTCGGCTATCTCGAGGAGTACCCGCAGTACCCGCACGAGATGGAAGCGTTCGCCGACAAGGTGACGCCGCGCGGCGGCAACGCCGGCGGCGGCGGCCAGCCGGGCTGGATCCTGAAGTGCAAGGGCTGGGAGACCGACCCCAACGCCTACATCTATTTCACGGTCCAGGGCCATGCCTGGGAGCCGATCTGCGACGCGCTCGGCAAGCCCGAATGGAAGACCGACCCGGCCTACACCACGGCGCGCGCACGCCAGCCGCACATCGACGAGATCTTCGCCACGATCGAGGACTTCATCAAGGACAAGACCAAGTTCGAGGCGGTGGACATCTTCCGCAAGTTCGACATCCCCTGCGCGCCGGTGCTGTCGATGAAGGAGTTGCTGCGCGACGAGTCGCTGCGCGCCAGCGGCTCGATCGTCGAAGTGCCGCACAAGGAGCGCGGCAACTACTTCACGATCGGCAGCCCGATCAAGTTCTCGGGCTTCAAGCCCATCGTCACCGGCTCGCCGCTGCTCGGCGAGCACAGCGACGAGGTGCTGGCCGAACTCGGCTACACGAAGGACCAGATCGCCGCGATGCACGCCAAGGAAATCTGCTGAGGCAGCAGCAATGATGTCCGGCGTCGATTGCCACGGCCCGGTGGCAGTGGCGCCGGACTCGATCACGGCGTCCGATGCGCGGGGCCCAAGGGTGCACGGGAATGCCGGCGCGCAAGGCATCTCCGGCCGGTCGCTCGACCGAGTCCTCCCCGAGTGCCGGCGCGGTCGGTACCGGGGCGGCCGGCGGATGAAAACTGCGGTCACCGAGTGAGGTATTAGGCGTACCGACGCTGCGCAAGCACGGTCGCCCACCGCCGATCGCGTGACAATGTCGATGCTATTCTGGCGGGACCATAAGGCCACGGGCATTGCGCCTGTCGTGCGCGAAGGAATCGCCTGCTTCGCCGAGGAGCGCCAACGGCGCGCGCGTCGGGTGGAAGCGCAGGCGAAGATCAAAGGAGCGAGTTGATGAGCAAGGCCCTGGACGGCGTCCGCATTCTCGATTTCACGCACGTGCAATCGGGCCCGACGTGCACCCAGTTGCTGGCCTGGTTCGGGGCC
The DNA here is from genome assembly GCA_043725365.1 of Rhizobacter sp. GTDB lineage: Bacteria > Pseudomonadota > Gammaproteobacteria > Burkholderiales > Burkholderiaceae_C > LMDS01. The sequence continues at coordinate 1,568 of JAYSLR010000157.1, forward strand.
GACGTGATCAAGGTCGAACGCGCCGGCGAAGGCGACGCCACGCGCAGCCAGCTGCGCGACATCCCCGGCGTGGACAGCCTCTACTTCACGATGCTGAACCATAACAAGCGCTCGATCACGCTGGACACCAAGAACCCCAAGGGCAGGCAGGTCCTGGACACGCTGATCAAGACCTGCGACGTGCTGGTCGAGAACTTCGCGCCCGGCGCGCTCGACCGCATGGGCATCACCTGGGAGCACATCCAGAAGCTCAACCCGCGCATGATCGTGGCCTCGGTCAAGGGCTTCGGCCCCGGCAAGTACGAGGACTACAAGGTCTACGAGAATGTGGCGCAGTGTGCCGGCGGCGCCGCCTCGACCACCGGCTTCGAGGACGGCCCGCCGGTCGTCACCGGCGCGCAGATCGGCGACAGCGGCACCGGGCTGCACCTGGCGCTGGGCATCGTCGCGGCGCTCTACCAGCGCAACACCACCGGCCGCGGCCAGAAGGTCCTGGCGCCGATGCAGGACGCGGTGCTGAACCTGTGCCGCGTGAAACTGCGCGACCAGCAGCGGCTGGAGCGCACCGGCACGCTGCACGAGTACCCGCAGTACCCCGATGGCAAGTTCGGCGATGCGGTACCCCGCGCCGGGAACGCGTCGGGCGGTGGCCAGCCCGGCTCGATCCTGAAGTGCAAGGGCTGGGAGACCGACCCGAACGCATACATCTACTTCATCACGCAGGGCGCCGTCTGGCCGTCGGTGTGCAAGGTGATCGGTGAGGAAGGCTGGATCGACGACGACGCCTATGCCACCCCGGCCGCGCGCCTGCTGCACCTGAAGCCGATCTTCGCGCGCATCGAGAAGTGGACCATGACCAAGACCAAGTACGAGGCCATGGAGATCCTGAGCCAGTACGACATTCCGTGCGGCCCGATTCTCTCGATGAAGGAGATCGGCGAGGACGCGTCGCTGCGCCAGACCGGCACGATCGTCGAGGTCGATCACCCGAAGCGCGGCAAGTACCTGACGGTGGGCAACCCGATCAAGATGTCGGACAGCCCGACCGAGGTGACGCGCTCGCCGCTGCTCGGCGAACACACCGACGAGGTGCTGCGCCAGCTCGGCTACAGCGCGGACGACGTGGCGATGCTGCGCGCCGAGCGCGTGATCTGAGCACCGCCGAAGCGCCGAACACGGAACCAGAATGAACAGTCGCGTCATCCCCATCGCTGCGCTGAATGTAGAGGTCTCGCAGAAGCGCAAGCGCCAGGCGCCGAAGGGCCGCCGCGTCGACGCCCGCGCCCTCGAGGAAGTGCAGCACCTGCTCGGCACGCAGCCGCGTGCGCGCGACCTGCTGATCGAGCACCTGCACAAGATCCAGGACAGTTTCGGCCACCTGTCGTCGGCCCACCTCGCGGCGCTCGCGCAGGAGATGCGCCTGGCGCAGACCGAGGTGTTCGAGGTCGCCAGCTTCTACCACCACTTCGACATCGTGAAGGAAGGCGAGACCGCGCCTGCCGCGCTGACCGTGCGTGTCTGCGACGGCCTGTCGTGCGAGATGGCGGGCGCAGGCGAGCTGCTGGAGCGGCTGCCCAAGCTGCTGGGCCGTGACGTGCGCGTGATCGCGGCGCCCTGCATCGGCCGCTGCGAGCAGGCGCCCGCGGCGGTCGTCGGCCAGAACCCGGTGCCGAACGCGAGCTGCGACGCGGTGCTGGCACAGGTGGCCGCCGTCGCCACGCGGCACCTGCCCGAAGGCCACATCGACCACGCCGCCTACCGGGCGGCCGGTGGCTACGCGCTGCTGCAGGCGTGCCACGCCGGCACGCGCGACCTCGAGTCGGTGATCAAGACGCTCGAGGACTCGGGCCTGCGCGGCCTGGGCGGTGCGGGCTTCCCGGCCGGTCGCAAATGGCGCATCGTGCGCGCCGAGGCGGCGCCGCGCCTGATGGCCGTGAACATCGACGAAGGCGAGCCCGGCACCTTCAAGGATCGCGTGCTGCTCGAACGCGACCCGCACCGCTTCCTCGAAGGCATGTTGATCGCCGCCTGGGCGGTGGGCATCGCGCGCATCTACATCTACCTGCGCGACGAATACCACGGCTGCCGCGCGCTGCTCGAGACCGAGCTCGAGAAGCTGCGCGCGCACCCGCCGATCGAGGCCATGCCGGAGATCGTCCTTCGGCGCGGTGCCGGTGCCTACATCTGCGGCGAAGAGTCGGCGATGATCGAATCGATCGAAGGCAAGCGCGGCATGCCGCGGCTGCGCCCGCCCTACGTGGCGCAGGTCGGCCTGTTCGGCCGCCCGACGCTGGAGCACAACTTCGAGACCCTGTTCTGGGTGCGCGAGCTGCTCGAGAAGGGCGGTGCGTGGTTCGCCGCGCACGGCCGCCACGGCCGCAAGGGGTTGCGCTCGTTCTCGGTCTCGGGTCGGGTGCGCGAGCCCGGCGTGAAGCTCGCGCCGGCCGGAATCACGATCCAGGAGCTGATCGACGAATACTGCGGCGGCATGCAGGACGGCCACGCCTTCTACGCGTACCTGCCGGGCGGTGCCTCGGGCGGCATCCTGCCGGCGGCGATGAACGACATCCCGCTCGACTTCGACACGCTGCAGCCCTACGGCTGCTTCATCGGCTCGGCGGCGGTGATCGTGTTGTCCGATCGCGATACCGCGACCGGCGCGGCGCGCAACATGATGCGCTTCTTCAAGCACGAATCCTGCGGCCAGTGCACGCCGTGCCGCAACGGCACCGCCAAGGCCTCGGCGCTGATCGAGCAGCCGAGCTGGGACCTGGACCTGCTCGCCGACCTGTCGGCCGTGATGCGCGACGCGTCGATCTGCGGGCTCGGCCAGGCCGCGCCGAACCCGATCGACTGCGTCGTGAAGTACTTCCCGCACGAGCTCGTCTGACGCGAGAACCGACACCGACATGAACGCGATCACCTCCCCCGTGCACCTCGACGCGCCGCGCGTCGAGTTCGAGCTCAACGGCCGCGCCGTGTCCGGCCGCGTCGACGAGACCCTCATCGAGATCGCCGATCGCGAAGGCGTGGAGATCCCGCGCCTGTGCTACAAGCCCGGCCTCGAGTCGGTCGGCAACTGCCGCTCGTGCATGGTCGAGATCGCCGGCGAGCGCGTGTTGGCGCCCTCCTGCTGCCGCACCCCGAGCGCCGGCATGAAGGTCACGACCGACAGCGAGCGCGCCGTCAAGTCGCAGAAGCTGGTGCTCGAACTGCTGCTGTCCGACATGCCCGAGACGGCGTACACGCGCCACAGCGAGGTCGACGACTGGGCGCGCAGGCTCGGTGTCGGCAAGCCACGCTTCGAGGCGCGTGCACCGGTCGCGCCCGACCTGTCGCACCCGGCCATGGCGGTGAACCTCGACGCCTGTATCCAGTGCACGCGCTGCCTGCGCGCCTGCCGCGACGAGCAGGTCAACGACGTGATCGGCCTGGCGTTCCGCGGCGACCACGCGAAGATCGTGTTCGACATGGACGACCCGATGGGCGCATCCACCTGCGTGGCCTGCGGCGAGTGCGTGCAGGCCTGCCCGACCGGCGCGCTGATGCCGGCGCGCGAGGTCGCGCTGGCGGTGCCCGACCGGCAGGTCGAATCGGTGTGCCCGTACTGCGGCGTCGGCTGCCAGTTGACCTACAACGTCAAGGACGACAAGATCCTGTTCGTCAACGGCCGCGATGGCCCGGCGAACCACGAGCGGTTGTGCGTGAAGGGCCGCTACGGCTTCGACTATGCGCACCACCCGCACCGGCTGACGAAGCCGTTGATCCGCCGCGCCGGCGTGCCCAAGACCGGCGACTTCGCGATGGACCCGGACGGCTGGCGCGAGGTCTTCCGCGAAGCCACCTGGGACGAAGCACTGGCGCTGGCCGGCGGCAAGCTCGCTCAGATCCGCGACACCCACGGCGGCAAGGCGCTCGCCGGCTTCGGCTCGGCCAAGGGCAGCAACGAGGAGGCCTACCTGTTCCAGAAGCTGGTGCGCACCGGCTTCGGCAGCAACAACGTCGACCACT
>JAYSLR010000158.1:0-3356 GCA_043725365.1 Rhizobacter sp.
GGCACCGCGTAGGCCGAGCAGATGATGATGACCTCGTTGGCCGGTACCGCGACGATCGCCTGGGTCCAGGCCCAGCCGCGCGACGGGTCGAAGATCATCTGCGCCTCGTCGATCACCGCGACGTCGATCGGCGTGTTGGTGCCCACCATCTCGATCGTGCTGGAGACGACGCGCGCGCCGTCGGCCGGCACGTTCTCCTCGCCGGTCAGCAGCGAGGTCGGCACGCCGCGGGCGACCAGCCGGTCGCGCCCCTCGAGCGCGAGCAGCCGCAGCGGCGCGAGGTAGGCGCCGTCCAGCGCCTGCGCGAGGCGCTCGAACGCGGCGTGGGTCTTGCCGCTGTTCGGCGGGCCGACGTACAGCGTCACGCTGCGCTGCAGGTGGCGCGCCTTCTGGAAGGTGTCGGGGTAGCCCTGGAACGCGAGCTCGCTGTTCAGCCCGGCGAGCGTGTCGAGCTCGGTGACCTGGTGTTCCCAGCGGTCCTGCGCGCGGCTGCAGGCGGTCTTCAGCTCGGCCAGCGGCTGCGGCGTCGCGCACTCGGACTGCAGGCGCGGCAGCAGTGTGCCGACATGCTGCGGCTTGTAGTGGCGGCTGCGCTCGATCAGCGATTCGAGGTGCGCGGTCAGCTCGGCCGCGTGCGGATACGGCGGCGCCGCACCGAGCGCGGCGCGCAGCGCCGCCGCGTCGCCGCTGCGGTAGAAGGCCCAGACCGCGTCGGCGTCGACCGGCACGCGGAACAGCACCGGCACGCGCCAGCCCGGCTCGGAGAGCGGCAGCGCGTGGCTGATCAGGCGCGTCCATTTCCCCGCGCGGCGCGACACGCCGAGCGCGTCGAGCGCCGCGCCGCGCTCGAGCATCAGCGCGCGCACGCCCGCGCCGGTGCCGACGGCGTCGAGGTGCGCGAGCGCGCTGTCGATCAGCGCCGGTTCGATCCAGCGGCTCGGGCGCGCGCCGGCGACCGGCTTCTGCAAGAGCACGAGGCCGAGCTTGTCGAGGTGCTCCTCGAAGCCGCTGCTGCGTTCGTCGACGTAGTCGCCCGGCTTGACGACCTGCGGCAGCGTGTACGCCGCCTGGCGGATGCGGTTGAACTGCTCCTTGCCGAGGTGGGCGGGCAGCCGCTGGGCGTGGCGCGGGACGGGCGGGTGCGGGTGGTCGCTGGGGGCCGGGTGTGTGGGCATCGTGCGCATTGTCGCGGACTTGACTTCGCAGCGTCCGCCCAAAGGTTGTGGGCATGGGACCGCGACTGCCGGGCCCGTTGCTGGAGCCAGACCATGTCCGCCGCCCAACTCGAAACCCTGAAGAACCGCCTCGAGACCGTGATCGCGCTGGCGCGCCTGCTGGAGCGCGTCGATCACAACCCGGTGCCGGTCGGGGCCGACCAGTACCGCGCGCTGGTGCGGCAGCTGAGCGTGGCGCTGTCGCAGGAGATGCCCGACGACGCACTGCAGGCGGTGCTGGGCGCGCACCCGGCCGCGGCCGAGGTCTACGAGAACCTGCACTACGCGCAGTCGGGGCTGTCGCGCTCGTCGCTGGAGCGCTCGGTCGAATCCGAGAAGCTCGCGCGCCAGGTGCTGGCGCGCGCCGCGCGGCGCGACTGAACTGCCCGGTTCAGAGCTTGGGGATGCGCAACGTCCTGCTGATCATCAGCGTGCCGGACACCGCGAACAGCAGCACCAGCGGGTGCAGCAGCCACGGCCCGAGGGGCCACACGCCGCCATACAACTGCGCGCCGATGCGGCCCTGCCAGGCCGCGAACGCGAGCACACCGACCAGCAGCACGCTCGTCGGGATCGGCGTGCCCTCGAAGTAGGCGACCTTGTCGGCCCCGGCGGACAGGCTTTCGGCGGTGACGTTGTAGCGCGCCAGCCGCGACACGCCGCAGCAGACGAAGTAGATCAGCACCAGCGCGTCCCAGCCGCTGCTCAGGCCAGCGGCGCAGGCCAGCGCGGCCGGGCCGACGCCGAACGAGATCACGTCGGCCAGCGAGTCGAGTTCGCGGCCGAGCGCGGAATGGGTCTGGCGCCAGCGGGCGATACGACCGTCGAGCACATCGAACACGAACGCCGCCGGCGCCAGCGCGGCGGCCCACAGGAAGTCCGCCAGCGCGGCGCTGCCGATGAAGCGCATCGCCAGGAACACCGACGCGGTGCCGCAGGCGGCGTTGCCGAGCGTGAACAGGTCGGCGAGGTGGAACCCGCGCAGCATCGAGAAGTGCCGGCGCGGCGGCAGCGGTGCGGTCATGGGACTCCCGGGTGGTGCTGCGGCAGTCTGCCGCATCGTGGCGGGTGCGTCTGTCGGAGGGCTCCGACACGCGAACGCGCACTTGCCGCCTCGCCGCCGGCCGGCCGAACGTGTCCACTGGGGAGTCCACCGACGACCGGAGACATCGATGACCACGCCCCGACCCTCCCCAAAGAGCGCCGAGCAGCGCAAGGATTCGGCCATCCAGGGCATCGATCCGAAATAATGGCGGGATGCGTCGCACCCTGTTGCTCACCGCACCGCTGATCGCGGTCCTCGCCGCCTGCGGCACCCGGCCGGCGCCGCCGGCCCCGGCAGCGCCGGCCGCCGCACTGCCCGCGCCGCAGCCCACGCTCGGGTCCGAGCAGCGCCGGCTGGCCGCGCTGTTCGAGGGCACGCCGGTGGTGTTCGCGATGCAGCGCGACGGCAGCCTGCGCGTCACCGTGCCGCTGCGCTACTGCTTCGACCACGGCGCGGTGCGCGTCAAGCGGCCGCTCGGCGCGGTGCTGGACCGGCTCGCGAAGAGCCAGTCGCGGGCGGCGTCGAGCTTCCGCGTCGCCGCGCCCTCCGACCCCGGTGCGCACGGTCTCGAGCTGGCCCGCGAGCGTGCGCTCGCTACGCGCGACTACCTGATGGGCCATCGCCTGGCCGCGACGCGCCTGCAGGTCGCGGGCGTCGCGCAGAGCGAGGGCATCGAGATCGTCGTGACCGACGCGCCGGCGCACTGAGCGCGGGCGCGCCGCGCGCCGCTACGGCGCCGGCGTGTAGCGCTTCGCGCGCAGGTTCTTCTTGATCTCCTGCAGCATGGGCCGCAGCTCGCCGGGCAGGCGCAGCGCGACCGCGGTCGTCAGGATGTCGATCACGACCAGGTGCAGCAGGCGCGACACCATCGGGCTGTAGCGGTCGTAGTCCTCCGGGTGATCGACCGCGAGCAGGATGTGGTTGCCGCTCAGCGCCAGCTGCGCCAGCGGCGAGTCGCTGGCGGTGATCACGATCAACGTCGCGCCCTTGCGGCGCGCGATCTCGGCCACGTCGAGCAGGTCGCGGCTGTGGCCCGAGTTGCTGATGATCACCGCGCAGTCGCCGGGGCGCAGCATGGTCGCGCTCATCACCTGCAC
>JAYSLR010000159.1:0-5207 GCA_043725365.1 Rhizobacter sp.
TCCTTGTCGCGCACGATCACCATGCCGGTCGAGTTCTGGCCGCGGATGTGGCTGCCGGTGATGCCGGTGTAGACGCGCGTGATCTTGCAGTCGGCCATCATCTCGGCCTCCTTCAAGGCCTGCTGGATCGACTGCACCGTCGCGTCGATGTTCACGACGACGCCGCGCTTCAGGCCGTGCGTGGGCGCGCTGCCCAGCCCGGCGATGCGCAGCTCGCCGTCCGGCATCACCTCGGCCACCACCACCATGATCTTGGCGGTGCCGATGTCCAGGCCGACGACGAGATCCTTGTATTCCTTGGCCATTCCTCTTCCCCTTTATTTCTTCTTGCCTGCAGCGTCGGCCGAGGTCGACACGCCTTCGAGGCGCACCGCGTAGCCCGCGTTGTGGCGCAGGTCGGCCGACAGCAGCGGGTGCTGCTGGTAGCGGTTGCGCAGCTCGGGCAGCGTCGCGACGAAGCTGTGCGTGCGTGCGATCACCTCGTCGTCGCTGCCGCGGCCGAGCTCGATCTCGGCGCCGGTGTCGAGCTCGACGCGCCACGATCCGCGGCCCGACAGCTCCAGCGTGTCGATGTGCGCATCCATCGCCGCGAACTCCGGGCGCAACCGGCCGTTCATCGCGAGCATGTGGGCGGACGTGCCTTCCGGCCCGCGAAAGGTCGGCAACGCGTCGTCCTCGACATCGCCCAGGTTCGCCTCGAACACCTCGCCGTGGCTGTTGACGAGCTTGTCGGTGGCCTCGTCGGTGCCGGCAGCGCCGACCCACAGCGCGGCGGGCCGGTGCTCCTCCAGCTGCACCGCGAGGCGGTTCGGCCAGACGCGCTTGACGATCGCCTGGCGCACCCACGGCACCGACTCGAACGCGCGCCGCGCGCTCGCCAGGTCGAGCGTGAAGAAGTTGCCGGTGAGCTTGGGCGCGGCGTTGGCGCGGATCGTCAGCGCGCTGTTGTGCGCCAGGTCGCCTTCGATCCGGATCGAGCGCACCGCGAACACCGGCCGGTGCGCCGCCCACAGCAGCGCCACCGTGACGAGCGCCAGCGCGCCGATCGCGGCCAGCACGGCGGCGGTCGCGTTCATCAGCCGGATGTCGGCCGGCAGCGGGGCGGCGGGGGCGGGTTTGGCCATCGGGGTTCAGCGGCTCGAATCCAGCGCGGCGTCGCCGAGGATGTGCAGGCACAAGGCCTCGTAGCTCAGGCCCGCGGCGGCAGCCGACTTGGGCACCAGCGAATGCGAGGTCATGCCCGGCGAGGTGTTCATCTCGAGCAGGAACGGCCGGCGGTCGGCGGCGCGGATCATCAGGTCGGCGCGACCCCAGCCGCGGCAGCCCAGCGTGCGGTAGGCCTGCACGACGATGCGCTGGATCTCGCGCTCCTCGGCCTCGGGCAGGCCGCTGGGCACGCGGTACTGGACGACGTCGGTGAAGTACTTGTTCTGGTAGTCGTAGGCGCCTTCGGGCGCGACGATCTTGATGACCGGCAATGCGTGCGCGCCCTCGCCCTCGCCGAGCACCGGGCAGGTGACTTCTTCGCCCTCGATGAACTCCTCGCACAGCACGTCCGGGTCGTACTGCGCGGCGAGCTCGACCGCGGCCTGCATCTGCGAATAGCCGGCGACCTTGGTGATGCCGATCGACGAGCCCTCGCGCGGCGGCTTGACGATCAGCGGCAGGCCCAGGCTGTCGGGCACGCTGCGGATCACCTCGCGCGTGCGCTGTTCCGGCGCGAGCCATTGGTAGCGCGGCGTCGGCAGGCCCTCGGCGATCCAGACGCGCTTGGTCATCACCTTGTCCATCGCGATCGCCGACGCGAGCACGCCCGAACCGGTGTACGGGATGCCCAGCAGTTCGAGCGCACCCTGCACGCTGCCGTCTTCGCCGTGGCGGCCGTGCAGCGTGATGAAGCAGCGATCGAAGCCGTCGCGCTTGAGCTCGACCAGTTCGCGCTCGGCCGGGTCGAACGCGTGCGCATCGACGCCGCGCGAACGCAGCGCGGCGAGTACGCCCTTGCCTGACATCAGCGAGATCTCGCGCTCGGCCGAAGTGCCACCCATCAGCACCGCGACTTTGCCGAGGGCCTTTACGTCGACGCTCATGCTGCCGCCCCCTTCGCACTCAACAGTTCCACGACCTGCGCCGGCACGCTGCCGATCGAGCCGGCGCCCATCGAGATCACGACGTCGCCGGCGCGAACCTGCTCGACGATGGCCTGCGGCATGGCGCCGATCTCGTCGACGAACACCGGGTCGACCTTGCCGGCGACGCGCAGCGCACGCGCGAGTGCGCGACCGTCGGCGGCGACGATCGGCGCCTCGCCGGCGGCGTAGACCTCGGCCAGCAGCACCCGGTCGGCGCTGCCGATGACCTTGACGAAGTCCTCGAAGCAGTCGCGCGTGCGGGTGTAGCGGTGCGGCTGGAACGCGAGCACCAGGCGCCGCCCCGGGAACGCGCCGCGCGCCGCGGCCAGCGTGGCGGCCATCTCGACCGGGTGGTGGCCGTAGTCGTCGATCAGCGTGAAGCTGCCGCCGTCGCTGCTCGGGTGGTCACCGTAGCGCTGGAAGCGCCGGTCCACGCCGTTGAACTCGGCCAGGCCCTTGACGAGCGGCGCATCCGGCAGTTCCAGCTCGGTCGCCACCGCGATCGCGGCGAGCGCGTTCAGCACGTTGTGCTCGCCGGGCAGGTTCAGCGTCACGCGCAGGTCCGGCATCTGCACGCCGTTGCGGCGCTGCACGCTGAACTGCATCGTGCCGGCATGCGCCGACAGGTCGACCGCGCGCACCATCGCATCGCTGCCCAGGCCGTAGGTGACCACGGGGCGCGAGATCATCGGCATGATCGAGCGCACGCCGGCATCGTCGCTGCACAGGACCGCGGCGCCGTAGAACGGCATGCGGTGGATGAACTCGACGAAGGCCGCCTTCAGCTTCGCGAAGTCGTGGCCGTAGGTGTCCATGTGGTCGGCGTCGATGTTCGTGACCACCGCCATCACCGGCATCAGGTTCAGGAACGACGCGTCCGACTCGTCGGCCTCGACGACGATGTAGTCGCCCTGGCCGAGGCGCGAGTTCGCGCCGGCCGCGTTCAGGCGCCCGCCGATCACGAAGGTCGGGTCCAGGCCGGCCTCGGCCAGCACGCTGGTGACGAGCGAGGTCGTCGTGGTCTTGCCGTGCGTGCCGGCGATCGCGATGCCCTGCTTCAGCCGCATCAGCTCGGCCAGCATCACCGCGCGCGGCACCACCGGCACGCGCTTCGCACGTGCCGCGATGACCTCGGGGTTGTCGCCGCGCACCGCGGTCGACGTGACCACGGCCTCGGCGCCGGCGATGTGGCCGGCGTCGTGGCCGATCGCGATGCGGATGCCCAGCGACGCGAGCCGGCGCGTCGTCGCACTCGCATGCTGGTCCGAGCCCGACACCGTGTAGCCGAGGTTGTGCAGGATCTCGGCGATGCCGCTCATGCCGGCGCCGCCAACCCCGACGAAGTGGATGTGCTTGACCGCGTGTTTCATGCGCCGACCTCCAGGTGGAGCCGGCTCTTCGTCGGGACTCGTGGCCCTTCGACGAAGTGGATGTTCTTCACCGCGTGCTTCATGCGAGCACCAACCCTTCGATCTGATCGGCCACGCGCGCCGCGGCCTTCGGCTTCGCCAGCGCACGCGCCCTGGTGGCCATGTTCAGCAGCGCGTCGCGCGTCAGCCCCGTCAGCAGGTCGGCCAGCCGGCGCGGCGACAGCTCGCTCTGCGGCAGGTGGATGCCGGCGCCCTGCCCGGCCAGCCACTGCGCGTTGTCGCGCTGGTGCGAGGTCGTGCTGACGATCAGCGGCACCAGCACCGCGGCGACGCCGGCCGCGCACAGCTCGCTGACCGTCACGGCGCCGGCACGGCAGACGATCACGTCGCAGTCGGCGAGCTGCGTCGCCATGTCGTCGATGAAGGGCAACACCTGCGCGTCGACCTGCGCGGCGGCGTAGGCGGCCTGCACGTCGCCCAGGTTCGCCTGGCCCGTCTGGTGAGTGACCCGCGGGCGCTGCGCGGCCTCGATCAGCGCGATCGCCTGCGGCACGCAGTCGTTCAGCGCGCGCGCCCCGAGGCTGCCGCCGACGACCAGCACGCGCAGCGCGCCGGCGCGGCCCGCGAAGCGCTGCGCCGGCAACGGCAGCGCCTCGATCCCGGCACGCACCGGGTTGCCGGTGACCACGCCACGCTTCGTCGTCTGCGCCGCGGCGCCGTCGAAGCCGAACGCGACACGGTCCGCGAATGGCAGCAGCGCCCGGTTGCTCAGCAGCAGCGCCGCATCGGCGTTGACCAGCACCAGCGGCTTGCGCAGCAGCGCGGCCATCAGGCCGCCCGGGAAGCAGACGTAGCCGCCCATGCCGAGCACCGCGCTGGCGCGGCGACGGCGAATGATCTGCAGGCAGCTCCAGAACGCACCGAGCAGTCGCAGGCCGCCCGCCAGCGTGTGCATCGGCCCCTTGCCACGCAGGCCGGAGAACGCGACCCGGTCGATCGGAATGCCGCTCGGCGGCACCAGCTTGTTTTCCATGCCGGCGGGCGTGCCGAGCCAGCTGACGCTCCAGCCGCGCGCCTGCATCTCGCGCGCCACCGCGAGGCCGGGGATCACATGACCACCGGTGCCCGCGGCCATCACGACGAGGTGCTTCATGCGCGGCCTCCGCGCATGAGCTGTCTGTTTTGGCTGCGGCCCGCGCACTGCGTGCGCTTCACATCGCTGCGCGATGTGAGCCTGCGCCGGAATCGCCGGCCGGCGCTGCGCGCCGACGCCTCGTTCCCGCTGCGCGCGAACAAGACGTTCATGCGCGGCCTCCGCGCATGAGCTGGCGATTCTCAATGTCGACGCGCAGCACGATCGCGAGCGCGACGATGTTCATCACGATCGCCGAGCCGCCGTAGCTCATCAGCGGCAGCGTCAGGCCCTTGGTCGGCAGCACGCCCAGGTTCACGCCCATGTTGATGAAGGCCTGCCCGCCCATCCAGATGCCGATGCCCTGCGCGTACAGGCCGGCGAACACACGGTCGAGCGCGATCGCCTGGCGGCCGATGTGGAACAGGCGCCGTGAGATCCAGAAGAACGCGAAGATCACGAAGGCGACGCCGACGAAGCCGAGCTCCTCGCCGATCACCGCAAGCAGGAAGTCGGTGTGCGCCTCGGGCAGGTAGTGCAGCTTCTCGACGCTGCCGCCCAGGCCCTGGCCGA
>JAYSLR010000160.1:0-1897 GCA_043725365.1 Rhizobacter sp.
CGCAGCGGGCGATGGTCGCGTTCTTCGCCGACGAGTACGTGCCGCACGCGCGCGACGCCCCTGGCGCGCGCAGCCTGCCCGACGGCGAGGCGTACTACGCGTTCCTCGTTCGGCGCTCGACGACCCTGCCGCTGACGCCCGACGAGGTGTATGCGATGGGCGAGGCGGAGGTCAGCCGGCTGCACGGCGAGATGGAGCAAGCGATGCGCGAGACGGGCTTCACCGGCACGCTTGCGGACTTCGTGGCGATGCTGCGCCGCGAGCCCAGGTTCTACGCGCCGGATGTGCCGACCTACGTCGAGAAAGCGAGCGAAATCGGCAAGCGCGTCGACGCGATGCTGCCGCGCTGGTTCGGCAAGTTGCCGCGGCTGACCTGGGGGTTCAGGCGCAAGCCGCCCGAGCTGGAAGCGTCTTCGAGCGGCTATGACCCCGGTGATCCGCAGGCCGGCGTCGCCGGCAGCGTCGTGATTGGCGCGCGCTCCAACGCCGACCCACTGTTCAGCCTCCCGTCCTGGGTGCTGCACGAGGGCGTGCCCGGACATCACCTCCAGATCGCGCTGGCGCAGGAGCGTACCGACCTGCCGAAGTTCCGTCGCCGCGACGACATCACCGCATTCGTCGAGGGCTGGGCGCTGTACTCGGAGCAGCTCGGCGAGGAGATGGGCGTGTACCGCGACGCCTACGAGCGCTTCGGCAGGCTGTCGTTCAACATCTGGCGCGCATGCCGGCTGATGATGGACGTCGGCCTGCACGCCAGAGGCTGGACCGTGCCGCAGGCCGAACAGTGCCTGCGCGACAACACCACGCTGCCGGAGAAATTCGTGCAGTACGAGACCCAGCGCTATGTCGCCTGGCCCGCCCAGGCACTTGCCTACAAAGTCGGCGAGATGCGCATCCTCGCGATGCGCGCCGCGGCCGAACGCACCCTCGGCAGTCGCTTCGACATCCGCGCGTTCCACGATGCTCTGCTCGACGACGGCCCGATGCCGCTGGAGGTTCTCGAGCGGCACATGCGGGACTGGGCGACGCTCGCAGGTCGGGCGCGCCGGTGAGCCGCCGGCACTGCCTGCTCGGAAGCGACGCTTGTTGCCAGCGAGCGCGAGGTGCGCCGGCTGCAGCAGGCGACCGTTGGGGCGATCTTCATCGCTGAGGACACCGCCACGCGCGAGTGCGGGTCGTTCGCCCCAGGCGAGGCCGGACTGCCCGCTCAGGCGATCGAGCGGGAGCCCTGACGGGTCCTGGCCAACGCGGGGCGTTGATTTGCTACCCTCGAGCCTGACCGGCGCGATACGCCGGCGCCGAGGAGAGCCGCCATCGCCGTGAGTCCCGGATTCTGCAAGCGCGCGCTGACCGGGTGCGCCGTCCTGCTGGCATCGGTCGCGGCGCTGGTCGCAGGCTGCATCGTGCCGGCGATGAGCGGGCAATCGCAGGCCGGCACTGCCGGCAGCGAGGCAACCGACGCGTTCTGGGCCGTCGCCGCCAGCGCCCTGGTCGCAGCCGTGCTGCTATGGGTGCTGGCGTCACGGTTCCGCACCCGGACGGCGCTGACCATGGGCGTGCTCGGGGTGATCACGGTCGTGGTACTGCTGCTCGCGCTGCTGCTCAACGACGCGGCGATGGCGTACTGGGGTCTGGACGTGTCGCTGCACGGCGCGGCGCTCGCAGCCTTCGCCGCGGCCGCGGTATGCCTGGTCGTCGCGACCACCGTGCTGTCGACGGCGTTCCTGCTGCCGGGCCGCCGCGGCGGACGCGCCGACGACTAGCGGGCCTGCCGGCGTCGGTGACGCCGGCAGCGAGGATGGTGGGCCCGCTGGGATTCGAACCCAGAACCAAGGGATTCACTCTGCCCCGCGATTTCCCGCGGGAGTGGACTATCTCTTCACCCTCGCCGCGCAGG
>JAYSLR010000161.1:0-3500 GCA_043725365.1 Rhizobacter sp.
TTCGATTCGCTCAGCATGTGGTTCTTGTCCTTCGTCATCCTGCGACCTGGCCCGATTTTAGAGGGACGAAATGCACCGCCTCGTACATGTTCTGTTCGAAACCGTGTTCGCTCCGATCGACGACCATCAGCACTTGCCGGTCCGATCCGGCCTGGCGCACGGGCGAGACCAATCGGCCGCCGACCGCGAGCTGCTCGAGCCAGGCCGGGGGCAGCGCATCACCGCCGGCGGCGGCGATGATGCTGTCGTACGGCGCGTTCGGCGGGTGCCCGCGCATGCCGTCACCATACACCAGCCGCAGGTTCGGGCTGCGCAGCGGCGCGAGCAGTTCGCGCGCCTTGTCGTGCAGCGGTTGCAGCCGCTCGACCGAGATCACCTGCCTGGCGAGCTGCGACAGCACCGCGGCCTGGTAACCGCAGCCGGTGCCGATCTCGAGCACGCGGCCGAGCGAGCGCGCTGCGCGCGCGTTGGCTCCCGCCATCAGCAGTTCGATCATGCGCGCCACCACCGAAGGCTTGGAGATCGTCTGCCCGTGGCCGATCGGCAGGCTGGTGTCTTCATAGGCCTGGGTGACGAGGGCCGCATCGACGAACCGGTGGCGCGGCACCGTCGCCATCGCGTCGAGCACCGCCTCGTCGGCGACGCCTGCGCTGCGCAGGCGCGCCACCATGCGCCGGCGCACGTCCGCCGAGTCGAGGCCGACGCCGGTCGGCGCCACGCGCCGCGCCGCGTCGACATGCGCGTGCTCGAGCAGGCGCTGCGGGCGCAGCAGCGTGCGTGCGGCGGCCGCCGTGGCCTGCAGCTTCGGTGCGATCGCCAGCACCGGCGCGGCCGCCGGCACGACCGGCCGGCGCGCCACCTTCGCGCGCGCGCTCAACTCGTTCAGGCGCAGCGGGAACTTCGATGCGCGCTTGCCCGCCCCGCTCATCAGCCGGCCCTGCGCAGCCAGTCCGACCAGTCGGTCAGGGCGGCATGCTCGGTGAGGTCGACCTGCAGCGGCGTGATCGAGACCAGGCCGTTCGCGGTGGCATGGAAATCGGTGCCGGGGCCGGCCTCGCGCGCATCGCCGGCCGGACCGATCCAGTACATCGTGTCGCCGCGCGGGCTGGTCTGGGCGATCAGCGGCTCGCTCGCGTGGCGCCGGCCGAGGCGGGTGACGGCGCGCGGCAATGCATCGGCATCGGGCCGGTTCGGGATGTTCACGTTCAGCAGGTACGGCGCACGCAGCGGCGGGTGCTTGAGCACCTGCTCGATCACGCTGCGCGCGACCCGCGCGGCCGCATCGAGGTCGCCCCAGCCCTTCTGCACCTGCGAGAACGCGATCGCCGGCACGCCGAACAGGAAGCCCTCCATCGCCGCCGCGACGGTGCCGGAGTACAGCGTGTCGTCGCCCATGTTGGCGCCGTTGTTGATGCCGGAGACGACCAGGTCGGGCCGGTTCGGCAGCACGCCGGTCAGCGCGAGGTGCACGCAGTCCGATGGCGTGCCGTTGATGTACAGGAAGCCGTTCGCGGCGGTGTGCACGGTCAGCGGCCGGCTCAGCGTCAGCGAGTTGGACGTGCCGCTCGCGTTCTGCTCGGGCGCCACCACGTCGAGCTCGCCCAGGCCCTCGCAGGCCTTCACGAGCGCGGCCAGGCCGGGAGCGAGGTAACCATCGTCATTGGCGATCAGGATGCGCATGGCTTTGATTGTAGGGAGTCGTGCTGCCGCGTCGCCTGCGCGACGCGCGCCCGGCGGGCGCTGCGTATGATTCCCGCCAGCGCTGCGCGCGCAGCGACCCGAACCCGAGGAGACCCCCATGCAGGCCTGGTTGTGCGAGAACCCCGTCGGCGTCGACGCGCTGGTCTGGAAAGAACTGCCGACGCCCGAACCGCAGGCCGGCGAGGTGCGCGTCGCGATCCGCGCCGCGAGCCTGAACTTCCCCGACATCCTGATCGTCCAGAACAAATACCAGATGAAACCGCCGCTGCCCTTCGTGCCGGGCTCGGAGTATGCCGGCGTGGTCGAGGCGGTCGGCGAAGGCGTCACGCAGCTGAAGGTCGGCGACGCGGTCGCGGCCTTCGGCGGCACCGGCGGCTTCGCCACCCACGCGGTCGTGAAGGCGGCGCTGGTGATGCCGCTGCCGCCCGGCTTCGCGTTCGACGACGCCTCGGCCTTCGTGCTGACCTACGCGACCACGCACCACGCGCTGCTCGACCGCGCCGCTTTGCGCGCCGGCGAGACCGTGCTGATCCTGGGCGCGGCCGGCGGCGTGGGCACGGCGGCAATCCAGATCGCGAAGGCGGTCGGCGCGCGGGTCATCGCCGCCGCATCGAGCGATGCCAAGTGCGAGCTGTGCAAGGCGCTCGGCGCCGACGCGACGATCAACTACGGCACGGCCAACATCCGCGACGAGATCAAGGCGCTGACCGACGGCAAGGGCCCCGACGTGGTCTACGACCCGGTCGGCGGCGACCTGGCTGAGCCGGTGTTCCGCTCGATCGCCTGGCGCGGCCGCTACCTCGTCGTCGGCTTCGCGCAGGGCGGCATCCCGGCGCTGCCGTGGAACCTCGCTCTGCTGAAGGGCGCGTCCATCGTCGGCGTGTTCTGGGGCGAGTTCGCGCGCCGCGAGCCGAAGGCGAACGCGAAGGCGCTGGCCGAACTGGCGCAGTGGTACGCGCAGGGGAAGGTCAAGCCGGTGATCGACCAGCGGCTGCCGATGGAACAGCTGCTGCAGGCCTTCGAGATCATGGGCAGCCGCAAGGTGCGTGGCAAGCTGGTGATGACGAACCCCTGAGTCACGCTTGGGAACCGCGCGCGGTGTCGATTGCGCTACCATCACCCACACACAAGAACAGGGGGCGCAGGAGATGCCGGTCAAGGTGCTCATCGTCGAGGACAACCCGGTCGCGCGCAGTTTTCTGAGCCGGGTCGTGCGCGAGAGTTTCAGCGATGCACTCGTCATCACCGAGGCCCGCGACCTAGAGGCGGCGCGCCGCCAGATCGGCACGCTGCGCGATCCCGCGCAGGCGGTCGATCCGTTCAAGCTGATCCTCGTCGACCTCGAGCTGCCCGACGGCAACGGCATGGAGTTGCTCGCCGAACTGGGCGCCTACCCGGCCACCAAGATCGTCACGACGCTGTACTCCGACGACGACCACCTGTTCCCCGCGCTGCAGTGCGGCGCCGACGGCTACCTCCTCAAGGAAGACCGCTTCGAGGTGCTGGTCGAGGAGTTGCAGAAGATCGTGCGCGGCCAGCCGCCGCTGTCGCCGGCGATCGCGCGCCGGCTGCTGACCCATTTTCGTCATGGCCCCGGTGGCGGCAGCGCCCCCAACTCGGGCCCGGTTCCGCTGGCGTCGGGCTTTCAGAGCAGCCGCCCGGTGCCGATGGGTCGCGGTGCGCCGCTCGACCACGAGCGCCTGACGCCGCGCGAGAGCGAGGTGCTGACCTACCTGAGCAAGGGCTTCACGATCAAGGAGATCGCGAACCTGATGGGCATCAAGTGGTTCACCGTCAAC
>JAYSLR010000162.1:0-5716 GCA_043725365.1 Rhizobacter sp.
TACGAGTGGAACGTCGCGCGCCAGATGGTCGAGATCCGCCTGGCCGAGGCGGCGCACGCGATCCACGGCGAGGGCGACCGCGAGCGCCTCGCGCACACGCTGTACTCGCGCAGCATGCTGATCGAGCGCCCGCTGCTGCAGGCGCTGACGCAGTCGCGCTCGCCGGTGCTGCTGATCGACGAGCTCGACCGTGCCGACGAGCCGTTCGATGCATTCCTGCTCGAGGTGCTGGCCGAGAACCAGTTGACGATCCCCGAGTTCGGCACCGTGAAGGCCGATGCGCCGCCGATCACGATCATCACCAGCAACCGCACGCGCGAGATCCACGACGCGCTGAAGCGGCGCTGCCTGTACCACTGGGTCGACTTCCCGACGGTCGAGCGCGAGCTCGAGATCGTGCGGCTGAAGGCGCCGGGCGCGGCCGACCGCCTGTACATCCAGGTCGTCGAGTTCGTTCAACGCATGCGCAAGCTCGATCTGTTCAAGGCGCCGGGCGTGGCCGAGACGATCGACTGGACGAATGCGCTGGTCGCATTGAACGCGATCCGCCTCGACCCCGCGACGGTGCACGACACGCTGGGCGTGCTGCTGAAGTACCAGGACGACATCGTCAAGCTGCAGAGCGGTGACACCGCGAAGCTGCTGGACGAGCTGAAGGCGCGCGCGCTGCTCGACTGATCCCCGGTGGAATCGTGATCGCCGAGAACATCGTTCACTTCGCGCGCGTGCTGCGCACGGCCGGCATGCCGATTGGTCCGGATCGTGTGCTCGCAGCGATGGCCGCGGTCGAGCAGGTCGGGCTGAACCGGCGCGACGACGTGCACGCCGCGCTCAGTGCGGTGATGCTCGACCGCCACGAGCAGCAGACGTTGTTCGACGCCGCGTTCGACGCGTTCTGGCGCGACCCGAAGCTGCTCGAGCAGCTGATGTACCTGCTGCTGCCGAAGATCAGCGGCCGCGGCGACAAGCCGGTGCCCCCGCGCGCGAACCGCCTCGCCGACGCGCTCGCCGCGCCCAGGCCCTTGGTGCCGCCGAACCCGGCCAACAACACCGCGCAGGAAGAGCTCACCTTCGACACGACGTTCACGTTCTCCGACCGCGAACGCCTGCAGCAGGCCGATTTCGAGAGCATGACCGCGGCCGAGTTCGAGCTCGCCAAGAAGCTCGCCGAACAGCTGCCGCTGCCGGTGCGGCCGGTGCGCCGGCGCCGTCACGAAAGCGCCGCCAACCGCCAGAACGGCGGCACGCTGGACCTGCGCAAGACGATGCAGAAGATGGCGCGCCAGCCGCACACGCTGCTGCCGGCCTTCACGCGGGCGCGCCGCGAGTCGCCGACGCTGGTGGTGCTGCTCGACATCTCGGGCTCGATGGAGCGCTACGCGCGGCTGCTGCTGCACTACGTGCACGGCCTGACGCGGCGCTACCTGAAGGTGCACACGCTGGTGTTCGGCACGCGCCTGACCAACATCACGCGCAGCCTGAAGCACCGCGACCCCGACGTCGCGCTCGAACTCGCCGACCGGCAGGTGCAGGACTGGAAGGGCGGCACGCGGATCGCGAGCTGCCTGGACGAATTCAACCACCTCTGGGCACGCCGCCTGCTCGGCTCGAACGCAGCCGTGCTGCTGATGACCGACGGGCTGGACCGCGACGAGCACGGTGACCTCGCGCGTGCCGCCGCGCAGTTGCGCCGCATGGCGCACCAGATCGTCTGGCTCAACCCGCTGCTGCGCTTCGACGGCTTCGAGCCGCGCGCCGCCGGCGTGCGCGCGCTGCTGCCCAACGTCGACCGCTTCCTGCCGGTCCACAATCTGGCCAGTCTGGCCGATCTCGGCCGGGCCTTGCGCGCGCCCACCGTCGCCCCCTCATCACTTCTGGCATAACCACCCCATGGAACTCCAAGGCGAACGCACCATCCCGGCCTCGATCGACACGACCTGGGCATCGCTCAACGACCCCGAGGTGCTGAAGGCCTGCATCGCCGGCTGCGAGTCGGTCGAACGCACCGGCCCCGACGCGATGACGGCGGTGGTCGCGCTGAAGGTCGGCCCCGTCAGCGCACGCTTCAAGGGCAACCTGTCGATGACCAACGTGCAGGCGCCGAACAGCTACACGATCAACTTCGACGGGCAGGGCGGCGTGGCCGGCTTCGGCAAGGGCTCGGCCGATGTGGCGCTGACCGCGCAGGGCGCGCAGCAGACGCTGCTGAAGTACACGGCCCGCGCCACCGTCGGCGGCAAGATGGCGCAGATCGGCTCGCGCCTGATCGATGCGACCGCGGCCAAGATCACCGAGGACTTCTTCAAGGCCTTCGAGGCGCACCTGCAGGCCGGCGCCGCGGCGGCCGGCGGTGTCGCGGTGGCTGTTCCGGCGGCGCCGGCCGAACCCGACGGCAACATGGCCAAGCTGTGGTGGCTGATCGGCGCGGTCGTCGTGCTCGCGATCGTCTATTTCATGATCCGTTAGACAAGAAGGTGCGGTGATGGACAGTCTCGATCTTCAGGTGCTGAGCCAGGCGCGCGAGTGGTTCGCGCAGGGCCGCAAGGTCTGGCTGGTGACGGTGATCGAGACCTGGGGCTCGGCACCGCGCCCGCCCGGTGCGCTGCTGTGCCTGCGCGACGACGGCCTGGTCGCCGGCTCGGTCTCGGGCGGCTGCGTCGAGGACGACCTGATCGACCGCCTGCGCCACGGCGAACGCGTCGCGACGCCTTCGCTGATCGCCTACGGCGTCACCAAGGAAGAGGCCGCGCGCTTCGGCCTGCCCTGCGGCGGGAACCTGCGGTTGGTGCAGGAACCGCTGCAAAGCGTCGCCTGGATCGACGAGGTGCTGGCGCGCACCGCGCGCCACGAACTGGTCGCACGCCGGCTGAACCTCGCGACCGGCGAGGTCGTCGTCGAGGCGGCGTCGCGCGGCGACGTGTTCGCGTTCGACGGCCAGCAGCTCATCGCGCTGTTCGGGCCGCGCTGGCGGTTGCTGATCATCGGCGCCGGGCAGCTCTCGCGCACGGTCGCGCAGATGGCGCTCGCGCTCGACTTCGAGGTGATCTGCTGCGACCCGCGCGAGGAATACAACCTCACCTGGGACGTGCCGAACACGACCTTCAGCAAGGCCATGCCCGACGACCTGGTGCTCGAGCTGCAGCTCGACCCGCACAGTGCGGTCGTCGCCGTCACGCACGACCCCAAGCTCGACGACCTGGTGCTGCTCGAGGCGCTGAAGTCGCCGGCCTTCTACATCGGCGCGCTCGGCTCGCGCGGCAATACCGCGAAGCGTCGCGAGCGGCTCGAGCTGTTCGACCTGACGCCGGCCGAGATCGACCGGCTTCACGGGCCGATCGGGCTGGACATCGGCGCCAAGACGCCGGCCGAGATCGCGGTGTCCATCGTCGCCGAGATCGTCGCGGTGAAGAACGGCGTGCTGCTGAGGCAGAAGAAGGAAGGCTCGGCCGTGCCCGCGGTGCGCCCGGCCACCTCGACGGGCTGAGCGGCGCGCGGGCCGCGCTCGGGGCTGGCCGGCCTGGCTCAGGCGGCGGCCGGCGCCGGCGACGTGCAGCGGAGCGACCTGGTGCTGATGGAGCGCATCAGATTCGAGACAATGACCGCCGCCAACGTCCAACTGCTGTGCGCAAGGCATAACTTAGCGAAGAGCGATCACATCGATTGAAGTCGGTGCCCAGCCCGTTCACCCGATGTCAGTGACGCGAGAATCCGCGGCGGCAGGGCCATCGATGACATCCCACCCCGCCATCGTCAGTTCGCAGGAAGCGACCCGCATGCCCTTCCCCTCGGTGACGCGAATCGACTCGCCTCGTCTCATGCTCAGGGCGGTGGAATCGACCGACCTTCCGGACCTGCTGGAGATCAACGGCGATCCGCAGGTCACGCGCTTCCTCCCGTATGCGACGTGGGAGTCGCTGCAGGACGGCGAAGCCTGGCTGGCTCGCATGGCGGCATTGGAGGCGTCGGGCGCCGGCCGGCAGCTTGTCGTTGCACGCCGCGGCGACGCCAAGGTCATCGGCGCGATGCTGCTGTTCCGGTACGACGAAGGCAGCCGTCGCGTCGAGCTCGGTTATGTGCTCGGCCGTGCGCACTGGGGGCAGGGGCTGATGCGCGAGGCCGTCGTGGCGGCCTGCTCGCAGGCCTTCGGCACGCTGGGCATCCGCCGCATCGAGGCCGAGGTGAACCCGGACAACGTGGCCTCGTGCGCGCTGCTGGACGCGGTCGGATTCACCCTCGAGGGCAGGCTGCGCCAGCGTTGGGTCTCCAAGGGGCGCGCCCACGACACGAACCTCTACGGCTGCCTCGCCGAAGACTGGGTCGCCGATTGACGGTAGCGCCGCGGCTCCGCGTGTCGACTCCGGCCGGCGCCGATCGTCGTACAGTCAGAGGGCCATCCTCTGCTTTCATCCCGACCGACCATGTCCACCAGCACCGTTCGACTCCAGCGCGTGATCCGGGCGACGCCGGAACGCGTCTACCGCGCCTTTCTCGACGCCGACGCGATGGCCAAGTGGCTGCCGCCCTACGGCTTCACCTGCAAGGTTCACCAGATGGATGCCCGGGTGGGCGGCACCTTCCGGATGTCGTTCACCAACTTCGGCACCGGCCACGGCCACAGCTTCGGCGGCGAGTATCGCGAGCTGGTGCCGAATGCGCGCATCCGCTATTCCGACAAGTTCGACGACCCGAACCTGCCGGGGGAGATGGAGACGACGGTGTCGCTGGTGCCGGTCTCGTGCGGCACCGAGCTGAGCATCGTGCAATCGGGCATTCCGCAGGTCATTCCGGTCGAGATGTGCTACCTGGGCTGGCAGGAGTCGCTGGCCCAACTGCTCACGCTGGTCGAGCCGGTGATTCCGGACTGAACCGGCCGTTAGCGACCACGGCTCGCGCTCCGGCTCGGCGTCAGAGCTGAAAGCCCAGCCACAACACCAGACCCTCGGCGACATCGGCGAGCAGCCCGGCGCGGCGCAGCGTGAGGCGTTCGGCCATCGATTGTTCCTGCACGAACCAGGTGGCAAAGCGCGCGATCGCGTCGCGGTCGTGGAACGCGACCATCAGCTCGTAGTTCAGGAACAGGCTGCGGCTGTCGAGGTTGGCCGAGCCGGCCAGCGCGAGCGTGTCGTCGATCACCGCGAGCTTGGCGTGCAGCATGTGCGGCACCGTCCAGATCCGGCCACCGGCCGCGCCGAGCGTGCGCAGCGCGCGCCGCCGCGCCACGTCCGACAGGCCGTGGTTGGAGCGCGCCGGCAGCAGCAGGTCGACCTGCACGCCGCGCCGCGCGGCCAGGCACAGTGCGGTCAGCAGCGCCGCGTCGGGAACGAAGTAGGGCGTGCTCAGTAGCACGCGCCGGCGCGCGCGGTAGGCCGCGGTGACGAGCAGCGAGTAGACCGTGTCGTCGGCCTGGTCGGGGCCCGAGGCGATGAGTTGCGCGCCGCTGGCGTCGGGCCCGTTGGGGGGCGGCGGCACGGGCTCGGCGTCGCGTGCGGCGCCGCCGGCGAAGGCCCAGTCGTGCGCGAACAGCGCGCTGGCCTGCTGCACGAACGCGCCGCCCAGCTCGAAGCTCAGGTCGTGCCACGCCGGCTGGCCCGGCCGGCCCTCGAAGTATTCGCCGGCCAGGTTGCGCCCGCCGCACCACAGGCGCCGCGTGGCGCGGCCGGCGTCGGCGATCAGCATCTTGCGGTGATCGCGCAGGTTGGTGCGGCCCTTCAGCGGC
>JAYSLR010000163.1:0-3742 GCA_043725365.1 Rhizobacter sp.
CGAGCGGGTTCTTCTTCGCCTGCTCGCTCTTGCCGACGTTGATCGTGATGCCCTGGTAGCCGATCTCGGTGATGCGCGAGGTCTTCAGCTTCTTGTCGGACTGCAGCTTCTCCATGTCGCTGGAGGCGATGCGCTCGACGAAGTCGAGCTGGCCCGACTTCAGGTTCGCCAGGCGCACCGTGGCATCGGGGATCGGCGTGTAGATCAGCTTGTCGAAGTGGATCGCGTCCTTGTTCCAGTATTGCGCGAAGCGCTCGAGCACGATGCGGTCCTGCGCGACGCGCTCGACGAACTTGAACGGGCCCGAGCACACCGGATGCGCGCCGAACTTGTCGCCCTCGGCCTGCGCGGCCTTCGGCGACACCATCATGCCGGCACGGTCGGCGAGCTGCGCGAGCAGCGGCGAGAAAGGCGCCGACAGGTTCAGCCGCACGGTGGACGGGTCGATCACGTCGACGCTCGCCACCGGCGCGAGCTCGCCGCGGCGGTTCGACCCCGGCATCGTCTTGTGGCGCTCGATGTTGTACTTGACCGCCGCGGCGTCGAACTTCTCGCCGTCCTGGAAGGTCACGCCCTGCCGAAGCTTCATCGTGAGCTGCTTGTTGTCGGCCGACCATTCGTACGAGGTCGCGAGCTGCGGCACGATGTTGAGCTTCTCGTCGACATCGAAGAGCTTGTCGCACATCGCGGCGAACACGATGCGGCCGACGAAGCTGCGGGCCAGCGTCGGGTCGAGCACGTCGGGGTCTTCGGCCAGGCCGACGCGCAGGGTCTGTGCCTGCAGCGCGATGGGGGCCAGCGCGAACAGCAGCGCGAGCCAGAACGAACGAGCGGTGACTTTCATGGATGAACTCTCCGGAGTGAACACAGTGAACGAATGATCGGTGATCTCAGGCGGCGGGCGCGACGAACGCCGACTGCAGGCGCTCGAGCCGGACGCGTGCCGGCGTCGCGGTGGCCGCGTCGGGCAAGGGCGCAGGCGCCGGGATCTCGCGCCAGAAATGGCAGGCGACGCGCTGCCCGCCGGCGTCCTCGAGCGCCGGCGCACGCTGCGCGCACAGGGCCCGGGCATGCACGCAGCGGGTGTGGAAGTGGCAGCCGGCGGGCGGGTCCAGCGGGCTCGGCACGTCGCCGGCGAGCAGCACGCGATCGCGCGCCAGGCCCGGCACGGGCCGCGGGATCGCCGCCAGCAGCGCCTGCGTGTACGGGTGGCGCGGCGTGGCGAACAGCGCGTCCTTGGCGCCGGTCTCGACGATGCGCCCCAGGTACATCACCGCGACGTGCGTGGCGATGTGCCGGACCACCGCCAGGTCGTGCGCGATGAACAGGTAGGCCAGGCCGAAGCGCTGCTGCAGGTCCTGCAGCAGGTTCACGACCTGGGCCTGCACCGAGACGTCGAGCGCCGACACCGCCTCGTCGCAGACGATCAGCTTCGGCTCGACCGCCAGCGCGCGTGCGATGCCGATGCGCTGGCGCTGGCCGCCCGAGAACTCGTGCGGGTAGCGCTGCGCGTGCTCGGGCGCGAGGCCGACGGTGTGCAGCAGCTCGGCCACGCGCTCGCGGTGGCGGTCGCGGTGCAGGCCGTGCAGCATCAGCGGTTCGGCGAGTGCCTGGCCGACCGTCATGCGCGGGTTCAGCGACGAGTACGGGTCCTGGAAGATGATCTGCATCGCGCGCCGCTGCGCGCGCAGGTTCGCCGCGTTCAATGCGCGCAGGTCGCGGCCGTCGAACCGGACGCTGCCCGCGCTCGGCTCGATCAGCCGCAGCACCAGCCGCCCCAGCGTCGACTTGCCGCAGCCCGACTCGCCGACGACGCCGAGCGTCTCGCCGGC
Source organism: Rhizobacter sp. (assembly GCA_043725365.1). Taxonomy (GTDB): domain Bacteria; phylum Pseudomonadota; class Gammaproteobacteria; order Burkholderiales; family Burkholderiaceae_C; genus LMDS01. The sequence continues at coordinate 1,833 of JAYSLR010000163.1, forward strand.
GCCGATCCGCAGGTCCACGCCGTCGACCGCGCGCACCGCGCCGCGCGCCCGCCCCAGCAGACCGCGGCGCACCGGGAAGTGCTTGACCAGCCCGTCGACCTGCAGCAGCGCACTCATGCCGTCACCCCCGCGGACCGATCCGCCATCAGCACGCCCGGGTCGAGCGGCGCGCGGCGGCAGGCCGACCGGTGGCGCACGCCGACCTCGCGCAGCGTCGGCGGCGCCGCGCGGCACTCGGCCTGCGCGAACGGGCAGCGCGCGGCGAAGCGGCACCCGGCGGGCAGGCGCAACGGGCTCGGCACCTGCCCCTCGATCGACGCGAGGCGGCGGTGCTGCCCGTCCAGGCGCGGGATCGAGCCCAGCAGCCCGATCGTGTACGGATGCTGCGGCGCCTCGAACAGCGTGTGCACCGGCGCGCGCTCGACCACCTGGCCCGCGTACATCACGAGGACCTCGTCCGCCACTTCGGCGACGACGCCCAGGTCGTGCGTGATCAGGATGATCGCGGTGCCGGTATCGCGCTGCAGCGAGCGCATCAGGTCCAGGATCTGCGCCTGGATCGTCACGTCGAGCGCGGTGGTCGGCTCGTCGGCGATCAGCAGCCGCGGCTCGCAGGCCAGCGCCATCGCGATCATCGCGCGCTGGCGCATGCCGCCCGACAGCTTGTGGGGGTGCTCGTGAAAGCGCTGCTCGGGCGCCGGGATGCGCACCTTGCGCAGCATCTCGATCGCGCGCTCGACCGCCTGCGCGCGGCTGATCCGGCGGTGCCGCAACAGCCCTTCGACGATCTGTTCGCCGATCGTGAAGACCGGGTTCAGCGACGACATCGGTTCCTGGAAGATCATCGCCATGCCGTTGCCGCGCAGGTCCTGCAACTGCTGCGCCGGCGCGCCGATCAGCTCGCGCCCCTCGAAGCGGATCGAGCCGCCGTCGATTCGGCCCGGCGGCCTGGGCACCAGGCCCATGATCGACAGCGCGGTCACGCTCTTGCCGCAACCCGACTCGCCGACGATCGCCAGCGTGCGGCCGGCCTCGACCGAGAAGCTCACGCCGTCGACCGCGGCGAACGCGCCGTCGTCGGTGGCGAACGAGGTGCGCAGGTCGCGCACCTCGAGCAGCGCGCTCACGCGCCGCGCTCCTGCCGGCCGGCGTGCAAGCGGCTCGCGATCGCGGCGCCGAAGCGGCGGCGGAGGGCGGTCATCAGGGGCTCCCGGATCGAAGGCAAAGGGCGGCGTTGAAAGACAGCGCGAACGACGCTGAGTGCAACTGAGTTGAATACAGGGAAATTATCAGTGCAAGCGGTGTGCCACGCCGGTGCGCGCGTGGCGTGCTAGAAGGTGGGCGGTGTGTTGATCCAGATCACCCGCGTCACTTCCCGGCCGGGGTTGCGGTAGGTGTGCGCCAGGTTCGACGGGAACGAGAACGAATCGCCTGGCCCGAGCTCGTGCAGCGCGTCGTCGATGCGCAGTTCCAGCCGACCGTCCAGCACATAGCCGAACTCGTCGCCCTCGTGCCGCATCGGCCCCATGCTGCCGCCGCCGGGCGCGACGATGTGGATGTTGCCCTGCAGCAGCTGGCCCTTGCCGTTCGGCACCAGGCGCTCCAGCACCACGCCGGCGGCATCCTTGTCGCCGCCGGCCGAGATGCGCGGCCGCGCGCCTGCGCGGGCGACGTAGTCCACGCCGGTCCAGTTCGGCTCGAACAGCGCGCCGATGTTGGTCTCGAGTTCGGTGACGAGGCCGTGCAGCACCGTCAGCGGCGGCAGCAACTTGTCGTTCTCGTACTTGGAGATCAGGCTGATCGACACGCCGACGCGCAGCGCCAGCTCCTTGAGCAGCAAGCCCTTCACGAGCCGTGCATGGCGCAGCTTGGCTCCGATTTCAATCGGAGTCGTGGGTGAGGCGGCGGGG
>JAYSLR010000164.1:0-4528 GCA_043725365.1 Rhizobacter sp.
CGCAGGCCGCCGGCGTGCGCATCGTGGCGAGCACCGCGCCAGGCGAAGCGCCGGATCTGGCGATCGACGCGCTGCTGGGCGTCGGAGCGAGCCGTGCGCCCGACGGGCCGATCGCCGAGTGCATCCGCCGCCTGAACGCGCTCGACGGCCTGCGGCTCGCGGTCGACCTGCCTTCGGGCCTGCACGCCGTCACCGGACAGGCGCTCGGCGGCGATTGCGTGCGCGCGTCGCACACCCTGGCGCTGCTGACGCTCAAGCCCGGCCTGTTCACCGGCATCGGCCGCGATCAGGCGGGCCGGGTCTGGTTCGACGCGATCGGCGTCGACGCGTCGGCGGCGACGCCGTGCGCATGGCTCGCCGGCGTCGATGGCTCGAGCGCGACGTTGCGGCGCCACGCGCAGCACAAGGGCAGCTTCGGTGACGTCGCCGTGGTGGGCGGCGCGCCAGGCATGAGCGGTGCCGCGGTGCTTGCGGCGCGCGCCGCGCACGCGGCCGGCGCCGGGCGCGTCTACGTCGACCTGCTCGATCGCACGCCGATGGCTCCGCGCGTCGACCTGCTGCGCCCGGAGCTGATGTTCCGCGACGATTGGGTCCGTACCGCACCCGAGGCGCTCGCGCACACCACCGTCGTCTGCGGCTGTGGCGGCGCAGACGCGGTGCGCGCACCGTTGCCGCGCCTGCTGAGCGCGGCGCGGCGCCTCGTGCTCGATGCCGACGCGCTGAACGCCATCGCCGCCGACGCGTCGCTCGCCACGCTGCTGCGCGCCCGTGCGACGCGCGCGCAGGCCACCGTGCTGACGCCGCATCCGCTCGAGGCCGCCAGGTTGCTCGGCTGCGCGACGCACGAGGTGCAGGCCGACCGCCTGCGCGCAGCGAACGACCTCGCGGAGCGGTTCGGGTGCATCGTCGTGCTGAAAGGATCGGGCAGCGTGATCGCCGCACCCGCGGAGCTGCCACGCATCAACGGCACCGGCAACGCCGCGCTCGCGACTGCCGGCACCGGCGACGTGCTGGCGGGCTGGCTCGCCGGGCGCTGGGCGCAGCGCACCGGCGACGACGCCAACACCGCGTTGGCGGTGGCTCGGCAGGCGGTCGCCGAACACGGCGCGGCAGCCGAGCCCCAGCCGCCGGGCGCACTGCGCGCCGGCGACCTGATCGAGCGCCTGGCGCGGCGCTGAGGCCTTGGTCGCCCGCTCAGCCGAGCGCGCGCATCGCCTTGCCGATCTCGAGCGTACCTTGCGCATTGCCGCTCTCGGGAACGATCTCGCCGTCGCGACCGGACAGCGCCGCGAAGTTCGACGCGACCTGCTCGGCCGCATTGTCCGGCAGACCGACGAACACGCCCGGCGTCAACGTGATGTGGGCACGCTCGAACGCGCCGGCACCGGCGCACAGGATCGCGCGCGTCGGGGCGTCGTCGGCGACGAGCGCGAGCAGCCCCGGCGTCACCGCCTCGGGCTGCAGCAGCTTCAGCACCGCCTCGGGCATCAGGTTCTCGGTCATGCGCGTCGCCGCGGTCGGTGCCAGGCAGTTGACGCGGATGTCGTTCTTCGCGCCTTCGATCGACAACGTCTGCATCAGGCCCACCAGCGCCATCTTCGCCGCGCCGTAGTTCGACTGCCCGAAGTTGCCGTACAGCCCGCTCGACGAGGTCGTCATCACGATGCGGCCGTAGTTCTGCGCGCGCATCGTCTCCCACACGGCCTTCGTGCAGTTGACCGCGCCCATCAGGTGCACCTCGACAACGAGGCGGAAGTCGTCGAGCGCCATCTTCGCGAAGCTCTTGTCGCGCAGGATGCCGGCGTTGTTGACGAGGATGTCGACCCGACCCCAGGTCCTGAGCGTCTCGTCGACCATCGCCTGCACCGCCGCCGCGTCCGTCACCGAGGCGCCGCTGGCGATGGCCGCGCCGCCGGCGGCACGGATCTCGTCGACGACGGCTTGCGCCGCCTTGGGGGTGCCGCCGTCGCCGGCCAGCGTGCCGCCGAGGTCGTTCACGACCACCTTCGCACCGCGCGCCGCGAGCGCCAGCGCATGCTGGCGGCCCAGGCCGCCGCCCGCACCCGTCACAATGGCCACGCGGCCGTCAAATCGAATCGACATGGGTTCCGTTCCCTGCTGCGAATGTTGTTGAATGCCCCGGATCAGCGCCGGATCGACGCCTTGCCGCCCGCGCGGCCACCCGATTTTCGCGCCGCCGACTTGGCCGCCCGCACCGGGTGCGCCGCGCCGCCGCCGCCAGCGCCGCGCGCCTTCTTCTTGGTCACGGCCTTGACGGCGCGGTCCGATTCCTTGACGGCGGCGAGTTCACCGGCGGCCGTCGTCGATTTGTCGCGTCGCGCCCGCAGCGCGCCGGCCTCGTCCTCGCCGTCGCGCACCATGCGGAAGTCGATCTTGCGGCCATCGAGGTCGACACGGCTGACCTGCACCCGCACGCGCGAGCCGACCACGTAGCGCACGCCGCTGCGTTCGCCGCGCAGTTCCTGGCGCACCTCGTCGAAGCGGTAGTACTCGCCGCCAAGCTCGGTGATGTGCACCAGACCCTCGACGTACAGGCCGTCGAGCTGGACGAACAGGCCGAAGCTCGTCACCGCGCTGACGGTGCCGCCGTACTCCTCGCCGAGATGCTCGCGCATGTAGCGGCATTTCAGCCATGCCTCGACGTCCCGCGAGGCTTCGTCGGCGCGGCGTTCGTTGACGCTGCAGTGGACACCGGCGATCTCCCACTTCTCTTCTTCGGCGGTCGCGGCCTTGGCCAGCTTGGTGGTCTTGCGATTGCTCGGGCCCGGGTTGCTGGCGCCGGTCACGAGGTGGTAGCGCCTGCCGCCGAGCAGCGCCTTGATGACCCGGTGCACCAGCAGATCCGGATAGCGCCGGATCGGGCTCGTGAAGTGCGTGTAGGCCTCGTAGGCCAGACCGAAGTGGCCGCTGTTGATGCCGGTGTAGATCGCCTGCTGCATCGAGCGCAGCAGCATCGTGTGGATCTGCATCGCGTCGGGGCGGTCTTTCGTCGCGTGCGCAATCGCCTGGAACTCACCGGGCTTCGGGTCATCGCTGATCGACAGGCCGAGGCCGAGCGCGCGCAGGTAGTTCTGCAGCAGCGTCTTCTTCTCGGGCGTCGGCCCTTCGTGCACCCGGTAGAGCGACGGGTGCTGCGAGCGTTCGATGAAATCAGCCGAGCACACGTTCGCCGCGAGCATCGCCTCCTCGATCAGCTTGTGCGCCTCGGTGCGCGTGCGCGGCACGATCTTCTCGATGCGACCGTTCTCGTCGCAGACGATCTGCGTCTCGGTGGTCTCGAAGTCGATCGCGCCGCGCTTGGTGCGTTCCTTCAGCAACGCGCGGTAGACCTCGTGCAGGTGCAGCAGATCGGGCACCAGGTCCTTGCGCTTCGCCGCCTCGGGGCCACGTGTGTTGGCCAGGATCGCCGCGACCTCGTTGTACGTGAAGCGCGCATGCGAGCAGATGATCGCAGGGTAGAACTGGTACGCGTGGATCTCGCCGGCCGCGGTGATCAGCATGTCGCAGACCATGGCCAGCCGCTCTTCGTACGGGTTCAGCGAGCACAGCCCGTTGCTGAGCTTCTCGGGCAGCATCGGGATCACGCGCCGCGGGAAGTAGACCGAGGTCGCACGCTCGTAGGCGTCGGCATCGATCGGCTCGCCCGGCTTTACGTAGTGGCTCACGTCGGCAATCGCGACGATCAGGCGCCAGCCGTTCGGAGCCTTGGCACGGCCGACACCCTTGCCGATGAGCGCCGGCTCGCAGTAGACCGCGTCGTCGAAATCGCGAGCGTCTTCGCCGTCGATCGTGACCAGCGCCACATCGCTCAGGTCGATGCGATTTTTGCGGTCGATCGGGCGGATCTTGTCAGGCAAGGTCGCCGCCTGCGCAAGCGTCTCGGGCGTGAACTGGTGCGGCACCTCGTACTTGCGCACCGCGATCTCGATCTCCATGCCGGGGTCGTCGATCTCGCCGAGCACCTCGGTGACGCGCCCCACCGGCTGCGAATACATCGAGGGCGACTCGGTCAGCTCGATCGCGACCACCTGCCCGGCGCTCGCGTTGGCGATCGCGTTCTTCGGGATCAGGATGTCCTGCCCATAGCGCTTGTCCTCCGGCGCGACCAGCCAGACACCGCTTTCGTGCAGCAGCCGGCCGATGATCGGTGCCTTCTTGCGCTCGAGGATCTCGAGGACGCGCCCCTCGGGACGGCCCTTGCGGTCATAGCGCACGATGCGCGTCTTGACGCGGTCGCGGTGCAGCACCGCGCGCATCTCCTGCTGCGACAGGTAGACATCGGCCTGGCGGTCGTCGCGCACGACAAAGCCGTGACCATCGCGATGCCCTTGCACCGTGCCCTCGACTTCGGCCATCAGGTCGGCGCCGATCGGGGTTGAATTCTTGATTGAGTTTGGTTTGATGATATAGTCCAAGACTTCCTGAAATGCCCAGGTGGCGGAATTGGTAGACGCACTAGTTTCAGGTACTAGCGGGTAACTCCGTGGGGGTTCGAGTCCCTTCCTGG
>JAYSLR010000165.1:0-30357 GCA_043725365.1 Rhizobacter sp.
CACCGGCACGCTCGACCCGCTCGCGACCGGCCTGCTGCCGCTGTGCTTCGGCGCGGCGACCAAGTTCTCGCAGGTGAGCCTGGACGCCGACAAGCGCTACCTCGCCACGTTGAAGCTCGGCGTGACCACGACCACCGCCGACGCCGAGGGCGAGGTGCTCGCCACGCGCGACGTCAGCGTGACGCGCGCGCAGATGGAATCCGCGTGCGCCGCATTCACCGGCCCGATCGAGCAGGTGCCGCCGATGCCTTCGGCGCTGAAGCGCGACGGCAAGGCCCTGTACGAGTACGCGCGCGCCGGCATCGAGGTCGAGCGCGAGGCGCGCAGCGTCACGATTCACGGCATCGTCGTCACCGGCGGCGAACACGACCGCTGGACGCTGGACGTGCGTTGCAGCAAGGGCACCTACATCCGCACGCTCGCCGAAGACATCGGCCGGCTGCTCGGCTGCGGCGCGCACCTGAGCGCGCTGCGCCGCACCGGCAGCGGTGCATTGACACTCGGCGACGCGCTGACGCTCGAGGCGCTGGCCGAGATGACCGAATCCGAGCGCGACGACGTTCTGCAACCGACCGACGCGCTCGTCGCCGACTGGCCGGTCGTGCGGCTCGGCACGGAAGATGCGGGCCGCTTCCTGACCGGCGTGCGCCGTCGCACACCCCTGCCCGACGCCGCGCATGTGCGCGTGTATGGCCCCGAGCCGCGTGCCTTTCTCGGAGGCGCGCACATCGCGGCCGGCGAACTGATTTCAACAAGGCTTCTGAGCCCGGTGGAGGTGCAAGGCCTTCTGAACACCAAAGAAGTGAAAGCTGCCACACCATGACTCGCCAGATCCGCAACATCGCCATCATCGCCCACGTCGACCACGGCAAGACCACGCTGGTCGACCAGCTGCTGCGCCAAAGCGGCACCTTCCGCGAGAACGAGAAGGTCGCCGAGCGCGTGATGGACAACAACGACCTCGAGAAGGAGCGCGGCATCACGATCCTGTCGAAGAACTGCGCGGTCGAGTGGAAGGGCACGCACGTCAACATCGTCGACACGCCGGGCCACGCCGACTTCGGCGGGGAGGTCGAGCGCGTGCTGTCGATGGTCGACTCGGTGCTGCTGCTGGTCGACGCCGTCGAAGGCCCGATGCCACAGACCCGCTTCGTGACCAAGAAGGCGCTGGCGCTGGGCCTGAAGCCGATCGTCGTCGTCAACAAGGTCGACCGCCCGGGCGCGCGCGCCGACTACGTGATCAACGCGACCTTCGAGCTGTTCGACAAGCTGCACGCGACCGAGGAACAGCTCGATTTCCCGGTGGTGTTCGCCTCCGGGCTGAACGGCTGGGCGACGCTCACGCAGGGCGAGGTCGGCACCGATCTCGCGCCGCTGTTCGACACGATCCTGAGCCACGTGCCGGCGCACGGCGGCGAGGTCGACGCCCCGCTGCAGCTCCAGATCTGCTCGCTCGACTACTCGACCTACGTGGGTCGCATCGGCATCGGCCGCATCAACCAGGGCACGCTGAAGCCGATGCAGAACGTCGCCGTCTACAGCGGCCCGGACAGCACGCCGTTCAACGCACGTGTCAACCAGGTGCTGAAGTTCGAGGGCCTGGAGCGCCAGCAGGCGACCGAGGCCGGCCCCGGCGACATCGTGCTGATCAACGGCATCGAGAACATCGGCATCGGCGTCACCCTGACCGACAGCGAGAACCCGGCACCGCTGCCGATGATGAAGGTCGACGAGCCGACGCTGACGATGAACTTCTGCGTCAACAACTCGCCGCTGGCCGGCCGCGAAGGCAAGTTCGTGACCAGCCGCCAGCTCTGGGACCGGCTGCAGCGCGAGCTGCAGAGCAACGTCGCACTGCGCGTGAAGGAGACCGACGAGGACGGCATCTTCGAGGTCATGGGTCGCGGCGAACTGCACCTGACGATTTTGCTCGAGACGATGCGCCGCGAGGGCTACGAGCTTGCGGTGTCGAAGCCGCGCGTCGTGTTCCACATGGAGGGCGACGAGCGCCTCGAGCCGATCGAGCAGGTCACGGCCGACGTCGAGGACCAGCACCAGGGGGCGGTGATGCAGGCGCTCGGCGAGCGTCGGGCCGAGCTCGTCAACATGGAGCCCGACGGCATGGGCCGCGTGCGCCTCGAGTACAAGATTCCGGCGCGGGGACTGATCGGCTTCCAGAACGAGTTCCTGAACCTGACGCGCGGCACCGGCCTGATCAGCAACATCTTCGACAGCTACGAACCCTACAAGGGCGAGATCGAGGGCCGCAAGAACGGCGTGCTGATCAGCCAGGACGACGGCGAGGCGGTGACGTATTCGCTCGGCAAGCTCGATGACCGCGGCCGCATGTTCGTCAAGGCCGGCGACCCGCTGTACGAGGGCATGATCATCGGCATCCACTCGCGCGACAACGACCTGGTGGTCAACGCGGTGCGCGGCAAGCAGCTGACGAACTTCCGCGTCAGCGGCAAGGAGGACGCGATCAAGATCACGCCGCCGATCATCCTGACGCTGGAATACGCGGTCGAGTTCATCGCCGACGACGAGCTGGTCGAGATCACGCCGAAGTCGATCCGCATTCGCAAGCGGCATCTGAAAGAGCACGACCGCAAGAAGGCGTCGCGCGGCATCGCCTGATACGAGAACGGCCCTGCGGGGCCGTTTTGCATGCTCCCCAGGCATGCGAAGAATGCAAATTGAGCGTTTGCGCGCCGCCTCGGCCGCGCCGACCATGCGGGCCATGAAGACCTGGTCCGCCCCATTTCTTGCACTGCAACGCCGCCGCTTCGCCGGCGATGGCCTGATCGAGCTGAGCGACGGCCGCCGGGTCGCGCTCGTGCCGGTTGGCCCACAGGACGCTCCCGCCGAGCGCGCGTTCGTGGGCGCGCTGTCGCTGACCTCGCGCTACCGGCGCTTCCACTTCGGGCTGCGGGAGCTTTCGCCGGAGCAGTCGCGCGCGATGACCGAGATCGACCAGCACCATCATGTCGCGTTCGTCGCACGGCCCGAAGGCGAGGCGGCGATCGTCGCCGATGCCCGCTATGTGCTGCGGCACGACAGCGCCGACGCCGAATTCGCGATCGCGGTCGCCGACGACTGGCAAGGCGCCGGCCTGGGCCGGGCGCTGCTGACGCAGCTGGCGGCGCATGCGCGTGCCCATGGTGTGCGGCGGCTGTTCGGCGACGTGCTCTGGGGCAACCCGCCAATGCTGGCGCTGGTGCGCACCCTGGGCGCGCAGCTGCGCCGCAACCCGGGCGACTCGACGGTGGTGCGGGTCGAGTTCGACTTCAGCGAAGACGGCGACGATGGTGTACGCTTCGCGCGCACCGTGCATTCCTGATTCCCTCTTGAAAAGCCGGCGCCCGCGACCCACATCGACACCATGCGTCCCGTCCGCACCTTCGACAAGCTGATTGCCACGATTCGTGCCCGCCGAAGTGCGGGGAGCTTGCGCTCGCCCTTTGGCGCCACGTCGGCAAGCTGCGGCGGCCCGTTCCGGGCCGCGCCAGCCACCGCTTCGCAAGTCAGCGGCTGAAGCCCGGGTGATTCTCTCGTCCGGGGCTGCGGCCACCGGACCACGGCGCGAGCCGGTACGACCCATCGGTCGGCCCGCGCCCCTGCAGAGAATCACATGAACGCGAACACGAACTCGACGCGCAGACCACTGCGCAACATCGGCATCATCGCCCACGTCGATGCCGGCAAGACCACGACCACCGAACGCATTCTGTTCTACACCGGCGGCAATCACCGCATCGGCGAGGTCCACGACGGCAACACGACGATGGACTTCGATCCGCAGGAGCGCGCGCGCGGCATCACGATCAACAGCGCCGCGACCACGGTGTACTGGAACGGTGCGCAGATCAACCTCATCGACACGCCCGGGCACATCGATTTCAACATCGAGGTGAACCGCTCGCTGCGCGTGCTCGATGGCGCGGTCGTCGTGTTCGACGGCGTCGCCGGCGTCGAGCCGCAGACCGAAACCAACTGGCGCCTGGCCGACAAGTACCACGTGCCGCGCATCGCGTTCGTCAACAAGCTCGACCGCGTCGGCGCCGACCACCTGCGCGTCGTGCAGATGCTGCAGGATCGCCTCGGCGTGCGCCCGCTGCTGCTTCAGTTGCCGATCGGCGCCGAGGACACGTTCCGCGGCGTCGTCGACCTGGTCGAACAGCGCGCGCTGTGGTGGGCGAGCGGCGTCGCCGGGGAACCGTACGCGGTCGCGCCGATCCCCGAGGCGCTGCGCGAGGCGGCGGCAACCTGGCGCGCGCGCCTCGTCGAGGCTGTCGTCGAGCAGGACGACGCGCTGCTGCAGGCCTGGCTGAACGGCGACGAGCCCTCGGCGCAGCAGCTGCACACGGGCATCCGGCGCGGCACGCTGGCGGGCGCCTTCGTGCCGGTGCTCGCCGGTGCGGCGTTCAAGAACCGCGGCATCGAGCCACTGCTCGACGCGGTGGTCGCGTACCTGCCCGCACCCGGCGAAGCGCAGGGCGACGCCGGCCAGCCCGAGGCCGACCCGGACGGGCCGCTGGCCGCGCTCGCGTTCAAGGTCGTGACCGACGAGCACGGCGCGATGACCTTCGTGCGCCTGTACCGCGGCCGGCTGCGCCCGGGCGACACGCTGCTGAACACCAGCACCGGCAAGACCGAACGCGTCTCGCGCCTGTACGAGGTGCATGCGGACAAGCACGAGGAGCGCGCGCTGCTGCAGGCCGGGGACATCGCGGCCATCGTCGGCCTGAAGGACACGCTGACCGGCCAGACGCTGACCGGCAACAGCGCGGCGGACCGCCAACACCCGCTGCTGCTGGAGCAGATCAGCATTCCCGAGCCGGTGATCGACGTCGCGATCGAGCCGAGGACGCAGGCCGACCAGCAGCAGCTCGGCAAGGCGCTGCACGCGCTGGTGCGCGAGGACCCGAGCCTGCGCGTCCGCCAGGACAGCGAATCGGGCCAGACGATCCTGTCCGGCATGGGCGAGCTGCAGCTCGAGGTCACGGTCGAGAAGCTGCGCGCGCGCCATCGCGTCAATGTCGCGGTCGGTCGCCCGCAGGTGGCGTACCGCGAGACGATCTCGACGATCGCCGAGGTAACGCACCTGCACAGGAAGCAGAGCGGCGGCCCCGGGCAGTTCGCCGAGGTCCGGCTGCGTCTCGCGCCACTGGCGCGCGGCGAGGGCATGCGGTTCGTGAGCCGCATCGTCGGCGGCGCGATCCCGCGTGAGTACATCCCGGCGGTCGAGGCGGGCGTGCGGCGTGCGGCCGAGGCGGGCGTGATCGCCGGCTTCCCGCTCGTCGACTTCGAGGCGACGCTGCTCGACGGCAAGTTCCACGAGCGCGATTCGTCGACGCTGGCGTTCGAGCTGGCGGCGGTCGCGGCCTTCCGCGAGGCCGCAGGGCGCGCCGCACCGCAGCTGCTCGAGCCGGTGATGGCGGTCGAGGTGATCACGCCGCCCGAGTACCTGGGTGATGCGATCGGCGACCTGCACCGGCGCCGTGGTTCGGTGCGCGGCCAGCAGCCGCGCGGCGCGGCCGTGGTCGTCGACGCGCACGTGCCGTTGAAGGAGATGTTCGGCTACATCGGCCAGTTGCGCGCGCTGTCGTCGGGCCGCGCGCAGTACTCGATGCAGTTGGATCACTACGCCGTCGCGCCGACCAGCGTGTCGGCGCAGCTGCTGGCGGCGTGACCCGCTCACCGAGGCGTAGGCCCGCTCCTACCGGGGGCGCATGTGCCTGCCGACAGACGCTGGCCCGGCGACTGCCGAGACTGCATGTTCCACGCACTCGAAGGAGCGATGCCATGTTGCGACAGCTGAAGGATCTGCAGGGCTACGCGCTGCGCGCCACCGACGGTGATATCGGCACGGTCAAGGACTTCTACTTCGACGACGACCGCTGGGTCGTGCGCTACCTCGTCGTCGAGACCGGCAGCTGGCTGGCCAGCCGCAAGGTGCTGGTGTCGCCGGTGTCGCTCGGCATGCCGGACCCGGTCGAGCGGGTGCTGCCGGTGACGATCACGCGCGAGCAGGTCCGCAACAGCCCCGACATCGACACCGACAAGCCGGTATCGCGCCAGCACGAGATCGACTACCTCGGCTACTACGGTTACCCGCCCTACTGGGACAGCGCGGGCCTCTGGGGTGTCGGCTCGTTGCCGGGGATGCTGGTTCCCGAGGCCGGTGTGGCGCCGTCGGGCGTGGGCGTGCTCGAAGCCGATCGGGCGATCGCCGCCGAGCAGGCCGCGCGCCATCGCGACGACGACCCGCACCTGCGTTCGTGCAAGGCCGTGACGGGCTACCACATCAAGGCCCAGGACGGCGAGATCGGCCACGTGCAGGACTGGATCGTCGACGAGCAGGGCTGGGCCATCCGCTACCTGGTGATCGACACCAGCAACTGGTGGATGGGCCACCAGGTGCTGGTCGCGCCGCAGTGGATCCGCGAGGTCAGCTGGTCCGACCGGGTCGTCGTCGCCGAGATGACGCGCGAAGCGATCCGCCGCGCGCCTGCCTGGGATGCGGTGCTGCCGCCGGACCGTGCACAGGAGGCCGACATCTACCAACACTACGACCGCACCGGGTACTGGTGAGACGCACTGCCGGCTTGACCGGGATCAAGCAGGCTCCGCGCACGCCCTTGTCACAGGTCAAATCCTGTCCGCGGCCGCTGCCGCAGACTGGGGCATGGCCGCATTCGACACCCAGCACGTTCTCTCGGTTCACCACTGGAACGACACCCTGTTCAGCTTCACGACCACGCGCGGCGCCAGCCTGCGCTTCGAGAGCGGGCAGTTCGTGATGATCGGGCTGGCGGTCGACGGCCGCCCGTTGCTGCGCGCCTACAGCATCGCCAGCCCGTACTATGCGGAGCACCTGGAGTTCTTCAGCATCAAGGTGCCCGATGGTGCGCTGACCTCACGCCTGCAGCACCTGCGCGTCGGCGACGCCGTGCTGGTCGGGTGCAAGCCGACCGGCACGCTGGTGCTGTCCGACCTGCGGCCGGGTCGGCATCTCTATCTGTTCGCCTCCGGTACCGGGCTGGCGCCGTTCATGAGCATCATCCGCGACCCCGACACGTACGAGCGCTTCGACAAGGTGGTGCTCGTGCACGGCGTGCGCGAGACCAGCGAACTCGCCTACGCGACATTGATCGAGCACGACCTGCCGCGCGACGAGTTCCTGGGCGACGCGGTGACGCGCAAGCTGATCTACTTCCCGACCGTCACGCGCGAGGCCTTCCGCAACCAGGGTCGGCTGCCGGCGCTGATCGACAGCGGCGCACTGTGCGACAAGCTGCGATTGCCGCCGCTCGACCCGGCGCTGGACCGCGCGATGCTGTGCGGCAGCCCGGCCATGCTGCACGACACGCGGGCCGCGCTGGACCGGCTCGGTTTCAAGGTGTCGGCCGGCCTGGGGCAGGCGGGCGACTACGTGATCGAACGCGCCTTCGTCGAACGCTGAGGCTGCCGGCGTTCAGCGCAGCAGGACGGGCGCGGCCCATTGAGCATCGGACCGCGCACGCCACAGACGATCACCCCGCCGTCGGGGTCGGAATGCCGGCCATGCGATCGCGCCCCAGGAAATACTGGCGCGCCAGCGCCACCAGCTGCGCCTCGGTCGGGTGATCGATCACCTCGATCCCGACGATGTGCGGCGCGATCTGCGGCCGGTGCTTCTCGCAGTACGACTTGAACGCGACCGGTGCCGTGCCGGGGCCGGCGACCAGCACTTCCTGCACGCCGGCGAGGGCATCGGCGACATGCCCGTAGAACTCGTGCTCGGTGCGCACCGTGCTGCCGTGCTGGCGGGTGTGGTGCGTGTGGGCCTTGACGGCCGAGGCCTCGACGTGCTCGGCGTCGAACTGCAGCACCTGGGCGTTCTGGTGGTCGACACGGACCACGGCGTGAAGGGTTGTCATCGGAAGTTCCTCTGGGGTTGGATGAAAGGGTTCGGTGGCCGGGCGGCCCGTCGAGTCATCAACGCGGCGGCTCGCCGCTGTAGTGCAGGGACTCGTCGGTAGCCGCCGGGTCGCGATGCAGCCGGACGCGCAGGGCGAGGTCGGTGGTGGAGTCGGCATGCGCCAGCGCCTGCTCGAACGAGATCGCTTCGGCGCAGTACAGCTCGTACAAGGATTGATCGAAGGTCTGCATGCCGATTTCGGTGCTCTTGCCGATCGCGTCGCGAACCTCGTCGACATGCCCCTTCTGGATCAGCTCCGAGAGGTACGGCGAGCGCAGCATCAGTTCCACGGCGAGCACGCGCCGCTGCTTCAGGCCATCGATCAGGCGTTGCGACACCACCGCCTCCAGGTTCAGCGACAGGTCCAGGAACAACTGCTCGTGCGCGGAATCGGGGAAGAAGTTGACGATCCGCTTGATGGCCTGGCTCGCGTTGCTGGCGTGCAGCGTCGAGATGCACAGGTGGCCGGTCTCGGCGTAGGCGATCGCGTGCTGCATCGTCTCGCGGTCGCGGATCTCGCCGATCATGATCGCGTCGGGCGCTTCGCGCATCGCATTGCGAAGTGCGTCGGCGAAGCTGTGCGTGTCGATGCCGATCTCGCGCTGGCTGACCAGCGACTGCCGGTGCGCGAACAGGAACTCGATCGGATCCTCGACGCACAGGATGTGCCCGGTCTGCTGCGCGGCGCGGTGGTCGATCATCGCTGCCATCGTCGTGCTCTTGCCCGACCCGGCGGCCCCGACGACCAGCACCAGCCCGCGCGGCAGCTGCGACAACCGGGCCAAATCTGCCGGCAGGCCGAGCGCCTTGAAGTTCGGCACCTGTTCGGCGATCCGGCGCGCCACCAGCGCGACCTCGCCGCGCTGGCGGTACACGTTGATCCGGAACCGCCCGATCCCCGGGGCGTGGTAGGCGATGTTGCATTCGAGCCGGTCCTCGAAGTCGAGCTGCTGCGCCTCGGTCAGGATCGTCTGCGCCATCGCCTCGACCGAGCCGGGCTCCAGCACCGGCGCGGTGACGGCGTGCATCGTGCCCTCGATCTTCAGGTGCGGTGCGGCACCGACGATCAGGAACAGGTCCGACGCCTGGTGCGTGACGGTCAGATTCAGCAGCGGAAGCAACTCCATGATCGGCCCTTGGTGTTCGACAGCCTTCAGGATAGGCATCGAGGGTCGGCGCGCGGTTGATGCGCGTCAATCGCGCGTCGGCGGGGCATCGCGGCGGGCCTTGCGAGGAGCGCGCGCGTCACGAGGGACACGACCGTCATTGAGCTGCGTCAAGGCGCCACGGTCCGCGCTGCCTACGATGGTCTTGCTGGGCTCCCGAGCCGCGTGTCCGCCCGGACGCCGGCGGCCATCGATCACGCCCGCAGGAGCATCACCATGAGTTCGACATCCGACCCGATCGAGGTTGTCGCCGCCTCGGCGCACGACGGCTTCGACACGCTCGACGTGTGCCACCGTCAGACCTTGATCGCGCTGGGCAGGCTC
This sequence comes from Rhizobacter sp., assembly GCA_043725365.1. Taxonomy (GTDB): domain Bacteria; phylum Pseudomonadota; class Gammaproteobacteria; order Burkholderiales; family Burkholderiaceae_C; genus LMDS01. Next base: position 9,454 of record JAYSLR010000165.1, read on the forward strand.
GCGGCGTTGATCTCGCGCCTGACCGACGTGGGCAACGACGACGAAGCGCGCGCGATGGCGCACGAGATCGTCGAGCATTTCTCGACGACCGCGCGCACGCACCACGAGGACGAGGAGCGTCACCTGTTCCCGACGCTGGTGGCGATCGGCGACGCCGCCACGACCGAGGCCGTCCTGCGCCTGCAGCAGGACCACGACTGGCTCGAGGAAGACTGGATGGAGCTCTCCCCGCACCTCGATGCGGTGGCCTGCGGCCAGAACTGGTACGACCTCGACGTCATGCGCGAGTGCGCCGAGGTGTTCACGGCCTTGTCGCATGACCACATTGCGCTCGAGGAGGCCTACATCTACCCGCAGGCGCGCGCGCGGCTCGGGGCGGGCGAGCGCGCCGAGATGGGGCGCGAGATGGCGGCCCGACGGCGGCACGCGCGTCAGCAGGCTAAGCCTGGGTCGCCGACATGACCTCGGACATGTCGGTCAGCCCGGCCAGGACCTTGTCGATCCCGTCCTGACGCAAGGTCTTCATTCCCGCCGCCAGCGCCGCCGACTGCAGCACGTCGGCGGCTTCGCGGTGCCGGATGTGCCTGCGGATCTCGTCGTCGGCCACCATGAGTTCGTGAATGCCGAGACGGCCGAACTAGCCATGGCCCTCGCAGCGCTCGCAGCCGCGGCGCCGAAACAATTGAAGGCGGCCGTGCCCGCCGCCGGCCTCGGCCTGCCAGCGCTCGCGCAGCGCTGCGCGCCGCGACGGATCCGCTGCGGCCGCACCCGGCAGGTACTGCCCGGCCATGGCGTCGAGTTCGGTGTCGTCGGCAGGCTCGGCCTCACGGCAGTGCACGCACAGGCGGCGCACCAGCCGTTGCGCCAGGATGGCCAGCAGCGAATCGGAGAAGTTGAACGGGTCCAGACCCATCTCGAGCAGCCGGGCGACGCTCTCGGGTGCCGAGTTGGTGTGCAGCGTGGACAGCACCAGATGGCCGGTCAGCGAGGCCTCGATCGCGATGCGCGCCGTCTCCTCGTCGCGCATCTCGCCGATCATGATCACGTCGGGATCGGCGCGCAGGAAGGTGCGCATCGCTGCCGCGAAGGTCCAGCCGATGCGCGAGTTCATCTGCACCTGGCGCACGCCCTCCTGCGTGATCTCGATCGGGTCTTCGGCGGTCCAGATCTTGCGCTTGTCGGTGTTCAGCTCGCGCATCACCGAATGCAGCGTGGTCGTCTTGCCGCAGCCGGTCGGGCCGCAGATCATGATCAGCCCGTAGGGCCGAAGCGCCGCGGTGCGCAGCCCGGCCAGGTTCTGCGGGCTCAGGCCGATGTCGTCCAGCGCCCGCGGCTTCAAGCCGCTCAGCAGGCGCAGCACCACATCTTCCAGGCCGCGTGACGTGGGCACCGTCACGACCCGCAACTCGACGTGCGGGCCGCCGAAGCGTGCGAAATCGATCTTGCCGTCCTGCGGCTTGCGGTGTTCGGAGATGTCCAGATCGGCCATGACCTTGATGCGCGCGACGACCGCGAAGCGCAACCGGGCCGGCACCTCGACGAAGGTGATCAACTCGCCGTCGATTCGCAGGCGAATGCGAACCTCGCGTGGCGCATCGGCCGTCTCGATGTGGATGTCGGAGGCGCGGCGCGCGATGGCCTCGGAGATCACCAGGTTGATCAGGCGCACGAGCGTACTGTCGGCTTCCGAGACCACGTCCGCGTCGCGCGCGAACGTCGCCTCGGGCGCGGCCATCAGGGCCGATGCCAGGGCCTGGACCTTGCCCGCCTGCACCTCGCCGCCGCCTGCCTCGAGCGCACTGCGGGCCGCGTTGTAGGCGCGCTGGATCGCCGGCATCAACGTGCCGGGCACGGCCATCACCGGGAGCAACGGGTGCTGCGTCACGAAGTGCAGCTCGTCCAGCAAGGCCTTGTCCCACGGGTCCGCGAGCAGCACCACGAGCGTGTCGTCGCGCAGCATCAGGGGCAGCGCCGAGCTGCGTTCGGCCCAGGTGCGGGACACCAGTTCCAGCGCCGCCGGCTCCGGCACCAGGTCGCCCGGATCGATCACGCGCACGCCCATCCATTCGGCCCGCGCCATGCGCAGGTGCGCCTCGGACAGGGCGCCGGCCTCGACCAGGAGGCGCTCGAGCGGCGGGTGCGCGCCGGGCCGCTGTTGCACCTGCAGCGCCCGCTGCAAGGACTCGCGATCGATCCAGCCGCCGCGCAGAAGAGCGTCGTGCAGCTGGAGCTCGGCCTTCGCCGGCGGCTGGGCCGTCGCGTCGAGCAGGGCCCGCAGGGCGTCGGGGCTGTCGGGACGCGCCGCCGGACCGCGCCGGACCGCGTGCGCCGGGGGCGCCAGTGGTCGGTTGTCGACCGAGGCGCGAACACAGTCGCGCCAGTCGATGAACCAATGTTCCCTGGCGCCGTCATTCATCAGCACCTGCAACCAGGCACCGCGAGGACCGGTACTCATCGAGACGCACTGGCCGGCAAGCACGTCGGAGTCGTTGAACTCGAACCGAAACGGTCTCGGGCGCGCTTGCGCCACCGAGGGATCCGGCCATCCGGTCAGTTTCAGCGCCCGCAACAACTCGCGCCGGATCCGCATCGGCGGAAGGGCGCCGGCGGCGTCGTCGATCGCCACCTCGACGACCGCGTCACCGTCACGAAAGGGCAGCAACACGCCACGGACGAGGCTGTGGTTGTTGAGCAGCACCTCGGCGTGGCCGTGGACGGGCGCATCAATGGGCGATTGGGGCGTGGTGGAATCGTTCGGCAGGGTCGCGAGGGGCACGGTTCGGTACGGCAAGGTGTCGATGCCGTCGAGCATAGGCAACTCACCGCGCGGTGAGTTGACCTCAAGCAAGTTTGAATGCCTGCGAGCCGGGCGCCGCGTTCGCACGGCCCCGCATTTGCGTGCGGATTTCACGCCCGAGGCGCAAGCCACCGCAGGCCGTGCCACGTGGCCACGGGCTCGGCGCGAAGGTGGCCGTCAGGACCCGGTTTGCGCTTTGCTCTGCGAGCGCGCGTCCGGTGTGTCGCCGCGATTGCCGTGGTCGAAGAAGCGGTAGCGGTAGCGGCGACCGTCGGCCTCGACCTCGAGGCGGTCGCCGTCGGCGTCGGTCGCCGTCAGTCGGCCGGAACGCGGCCTGCCGCCGGGCGCGACGACGAAGACCTCGCCCTGCAACAGGTGGAGCACGGCGTGGTCCAGCGTCATCGAGCCGCTGATCTGCGTCGTCTGGTCACCCAGCGGCGGGCGTCGCGTCTCGAGCGTCAGGTTCCAGTGCGTCGACACGCTGCCGCGCGTCACGAGCAGGTTCTGATAGCTCACCGCGTAGCGCTCGCTGCCGGTCTTGCGGTTGACACTCAGGACGGCCGTGGCCGGCCCGGTCCAGCGCATCGCATCGCTGCCGAGGTGGTGGAAACGGAAGGCCAGCTCGGTGATCTCGCGCTCGTTCTCGACCCGGTACGAGGTGATCGTGAACTCGCTGCTGCCCGTGACGAGCTCGTCGTCGATGCGGCAGGACTTGAAGACCGTCACGAAGCGATCCTGCACCGACACATCGCCGCTGGCGTCGCGATCGGCGATGCTGCCGCTGATGGAACCACCGCCGGGGCAAGGTGTGCTGAACGATTCGGTGGGCACGCCGGCGGAGACGCGCGAGGGCCGCACGATCTCGGCCACCCCGAGCTGCATCGTCGAGTAGGCGAGGGCACTCGTGTCCAGCATGTCGACGATCGTGTCCCCGACCTCGACAAAGTTGCCCGGTGTCAGCCCGCCGGCGGCTGCCGCGGCGCCGCTCAGTGCGGCGGCGAGCGCCGCCAGAATCGACTTGATCGCGCGCTTCATCCGACGACCTCCGCGCCTTCCGGCGCGAGTTCGAGCACGTAGTGCAGCGCGGTGTCGTCACGGCTCGCGGGGTCGACGTGGAAGCCGTGGCGCAGCGCCAGGTCGCGCATCGCCTTGTTCTCGTGCAGCACGTCGCCGACCACGCGCGCGGTGCCGCGGCCGCGCAGGTAACGCAGGATCTTGGTCATCAGCAGGTCGCCGAGCCCGCGCCCTTTCAGGTCCGAGCGAACGATGACCGCGAACTCGGCTTCGCGGTTGTCCGGGTCGGCCACGGCGCGCACCACACCGAGCGTCTCGGGCACGCCGTCGGCGCCCGGTGCCAGCGCGATGAAGGCCATCTCGCGCGCGTAATCAATCTGCACCAGACGGGCCAGTTCGCTGCGCGGCAGGCTGCGGCGCACGCTGAAGAAGCGCAGGCGCAGGTCTTCGGGTCGCAGCGATTCGACGAAGGCGCGGTGGCTCGGCTCGTCTTCCGGCCGGATCGGGCGCAGCAGCAACTCGCGGCCCTGCCACGCGATCGTCTCGGCGAGTTCGGCCGGGTAGGGCTGGATCGCGAAGCGCCCGGCGCCGGCACCGGGCGTGCGACTCACACGCAGGCGCGCATCGAGCGCGATCACCCCCTGGTCGTCGGCGAGCAGCGGGTTGATGTCGAGCTCGGCCAGCTCGGGCAGGTCGGCGAGCATCTGCGACAGCGCGATCAGCACATCGCAGATCGCATCCAGCCGCGCGGGCGGGTGGTCGCGGTAGCCGGCCAGCAGCTTCGCGACACGCGTGCGCGAGATCAGCTCGCGCCCCAGCACACGGTTCAGCGGCGGCAGCGCGATCGCGCGATCGGCCAGCACCTCGACCGCGGTGCCGCCCTGGCCGAACAGCAGCACCGGGCCGAAGGTCGGGTCGACGCTGGCGCCGACGATCAGCTCCTGCGCCAGCGGCCGGCGCACCATCGCCTGCACCGTGAAGCCGTCAAGCCGGGCATCGGGAAGCGCCGCGGTCACGCGCGCGAGCATCGTGGCCACGGCCTGGCGCAGCTCGGCGTCGTCGCGCAGGTTCAGCTGCACGCCGCCGGCGTCGGACTTGTGGCTGATGTCGGGCGAACGGATCTTCAGCGCCACCGGGTAGCCGATCTCGAGCGCGGCACGCACCGCCGCGTCGGCCGACGCCTCGATCGCGATCGTCGGCACGACCGGCACGCCGAAGGCCTTCAGCACCGTCTTCGCCTCGAGCTCGTCGAGCAGTTCGCGGCCGTCGGCGAGCGCGGCGCGGATGGTCGCGCGCGCAGCCGCGAGGTCGGGCGCGGCGAGTTCGCTCGCGGTCGGCGCCTCGGACAGCAGGGCCTGGTTGCGCCGGTAGGTCTGAACCATCGCGAACGCGCGGATCGCCTCTTCCGGCGTCTCGTAGACGGCGACGCCGGCGTCCTCGAAGATGCGGCGCGCGTCGGCCACCGCGGCATCGCCGAGCCAGCTCGCCATCACGCGGCTGGCGGCCGGGCGCACCAGCGGCACGCAGGCGCGCGCGATGGCGTCGCTGCGCACGATCGCGGTCGGCGCATGCAGGAACAGCACGGTGCCGGCGTCGCGGTCTGCGAGCAGCGCCTCCAGCGTCGCGGTGTAGCGCTCGACCGGCGCGTCGCCGATGATGTCGATCGGGTTCGCGCCCGACCAGGTGGGCGGCAACAGCGCGTCGAGCCGCGCGCGCAGCCCCTCGCCCAGGTCGTCGAGCGTGACGCCGGCGAGCGCGGCCGCGTCCGCCGCCATCACGCCGGCGCCACCGCCGTTCGTCATCAGGGTCAGGCGACCGTTGTCGGTGCCGCGAAAGCGCGCGAGTGTCTCGGCCGCCATGAACAGGTCCTGCAGCGTGTCGACGCGCAGCATGCCGGCGCGCCGGATCGCGGCGTCGAAGACCACGTCCGACCCCGCGAGCGCGCCGGTGTGCGAGGCCGCGGCCTGCATGCCCTTGCCGGCCCGGCCCGCCTTGACGACGATCACCGGCTTGTTGCGCGCCGCCGCGCGCGCCGCCGACATGAACTTGCGCGGCGCCTCGACCGACTCGATGTACAGCAGGATCGAGCGTGTGCGCGCATCGCTGGCGAGATGGTCGAGCAGATCGCCGAAGTCCACGTCGGCATGCTCGCCGAGCGAGACCATGTGCGAGAAGCCGATCTGCCGGCCCTTGGCCCAGTCGAGCACCGCGGTGACGAGCGCGCCGGACTGCGAGACGAAGGCGACATCGCCGGCCAGCGCGTCGGTGTGCGCGAAGCTCGCGTTCAACCCGAGGTGCGGCGTCAGCAGCCCCAGGCAGTTCGGGCCCAGCACGCGCAGAAGATAGGGCCGTGCGGCGTCGCGCACCGCCTGCGTTCGCGCGCTGCCCAGGCCGGCCGTCATCACGACCGCGGCGCGCGTGCCGAGTCGGCCCAGCTCGCCGATCAGCCCGGCCACGCTGTCGGGCGGCGTGCAGATCACCGCCAGGTCCGCCACGGCCGGCAGGTCGGCGATCCGGGCGAACACCGGCTGGTCGTCGAGCGTGGCGCGATGCGGGTTCACGGCATGGATCGGACCGGTGAATCCGCCGCTGCTCAGGTTGCGCCAGACGGTGGCGCCGACGCTGCCGGCGCGATCCGACGCGCCGACGACGACGACGGAGCGGGGATTCAGAAGTTGCTCGAGGTGGCGGATGCTCATGGAACCTTCGGGATGCCTTCGCAGTGTCGCGGCAGCTGCGCCGCGCCGGCTTGACGTGGCGCAACCGGTGTCGGGCGCAGGCCCGGTGCGGCCGCATTGACGCGCATCAAGCCCAGCGCGGACCCGGCGTCGAGAATGATCGTGCAGGGCCCGCCAACGGGGCATGGCCCGTCATTCCCGAATTTCCTCAGAGGACACGCGATGGAACTGCGCACACAAACCCACCTGGCCACGCTGCGCGGGCTGCTCGCCTACCGGCTGCACGAGTTGCAGACGGAGGTCCACGCGATCGCGCTGCAACGGCAGCAGCGGGAAGGCGGTGGCGAGGTCTCGGACCAGAAGGACGCGGCCTCGCAGGCGATGCTCAGCGGCGTCAGCGACGCCGAGGAACGCCTGCACACCTCGGAGATGGCCGATGTCGAGCGCGCGTTGCAGCGCCTGGACGGCGGCACCTACGGTGACTGCCTCGAGTGCGGCGAGCCGATCCCGCTCGAGCGCTTGCTGGTGCTGCCCGCCGCGTCTCGATGCACCGCCTGCCAGAGCGCCGGCGAGCGGGCCGCCTGAGCGCTTGCACCACCAGGAAGCGTCGGCAGGCCTCAGCGCACGAAGACGCCGCCGACGCCCTCGCCGGCGGGCTGCAACGGCCCCAGCGGGTTCACCTGCTGCTCGGTCCGATCGTTGCGCGGTTCGCCGCCATGGCTGTGGAACAGCACGACACCGTCGCGCACCGCGACCAGGCCGTTGAAGCGCCAGCCGACGATCCGCACGGTGCGCCGGAAGTTCAGGAAGTCGAGGAAGAAGCCGCCTTCGTGGCGCGTCGTTTCGCGGGCCAGGTGGAACTCGTAGGCCTGGCAGGCCTGGTGCGCCAGGATGCATTCGCGAATCCCGGGGTCGAGCGTCTCGAATGGGACGCCGGGATCGGGTGACAGGCGCGCCGTCAGCTGCGGGTACGGGATCAGCGTCAGGTTCGAACTCGCGCCCGGATCGAACCCGAGCGTCTTGAGTTCGTCGACGGTCGTCCGGTAGTTGACGATCTTGTCGAACGCCGCGGCGGCGGAATCGAAGCTGTCGAATCCGGAGGGCCCCTCGCTGTGCGCACGCGGCAGCAACTGGGCACAGCCGCTCAGCAACAGGCAGGCAGCGAGGTGGGTCGCGCGCTTGCACATCATGACGCGCCTGCGGGTCGACAGGCGGCTGCGCGTTCTGGGCGGACTAGCCATCGATGGGCATGCCTCCAGCGAAGTGGCAGACCCATTCGTCCCAGATTTCCTGGTGGAGCGCGGCCAGCGCCGCCTGCCAGCCCAGCAGCGCCTCGAACTGCAGCCGCTGTGCCTGCATCGCCGTGGCGAACAGCGTCGACGTCCAGTCGGCGACGAGTGGGGGGCCGTCGCCCGGAGTCCGCGGTGCGCCGCGTCGGGTGGAATCGCTCATCATCGGGTTCCTCGCGTGACATCGGCGCTCAGCGCCGGCTGGCCAGCAGCCCGATCAGCACACCCGCCGCGGCCGCGATGCCCATGGCCCGGTAGGGGTGGGTGTGGACGCTCCGGTCGGCGGTGCGGGCGGCACGGCGCACCTGGTGGACCGCCTCGCTCTCCCAGTCGTCGACGCGCGCGCGCACCTGCCGGACCTGATCGGCAAACCGCTCGCGGAACGCGTCGAACCTCGCGTCGCCGCTCTGGGCCGCGACCTTCAGGAACTCTTCCGCCTCATCGGCCATGTGGCGGGCGCTGTCGGCCAGACCGGCCGCCGAGCTTGTCAGCATGCTCATGTTCAATCCTCCTGTGCTTGCCGTGGCCACGATAGCCGGCGCTGCACCCCGAGACCTTGACCGAGCGCAACGCCGGCGCGCCCGAACCCTCGGGGGCGGCGCGCCGCGTCGCCCGGCCGCGACGAGCGCACCGGGCCTTGACACCGATCAAGCGAGGCGATCTGATGGCGCGCACCATCCACGCATCACCCCTGATCGGAGCCCGCCATGAAGATCCTCTTGCCTGTCGACGGCAGCGACTACACGAAGCGCATGCTGGCCTATCTGGCCGCCCACGACGAGTTGCTGGGCGCGGCGCACGAGTACACGTTCTTCACCGCGGTCCTGCCCGTTCCTTCGCACGCCGCGCGCTTTCTGGAGCGCAGCATGCTCGACGGCTACTATGTCGAGGAGGCGGAACGGGTGCTCAAGCCCGTGCGCGAGTTTGCGCAGCTTCAGCACTGGAGCCATCAGACCGCCCACGCCCACGGCCATGCGGCCGAAGAGATTGCCCGCATCGCCGCGGCGGGCAAGTACGACCTCATCGTGATGGGCTCGCACGGCCATGGCGCGCTGGCGAACGTGGTTCTCGGTTCGGTCGCCAGCGGCGTGCTGGCGCGCAGCAAGCTGCCGATGCTGCTGATCCGATGAGCGGTGGCCCGGGCGCCGGGGCGTCGGGCCTGAGCGAAGCAGAGGCCCGTGCCCGACTGGCGCGCGCGGGCCCGAACCGCCTTCCCTCGCCGCAGCACCGCACGCTGCCGGCGATGGTGCTGTCGGTCGCGCTGCAACCGATGGTGCTGTTGCTGCTGAGTTGCACGCTGCTGTACGCGCTGCTCGGCAGCATCTTCGACGCCGTCGCGCTGGCGCTTTCCGTCGTCGCGGTGGCGGTGATCTCGGTCTATCAGGAACTGCGCACCCAGCGCGTGCTGGAGGCGCTGCGCGACCTGTCGAGCCCGCGCAGCACCGTCGTCCGGAACGGGGTGATCAAGCGCATTGCGAGCCAGGAGCTGGTCCCCGGCGACCGCCTGATCGTGCAGGAGGGCGACCGGCTCGCCTGCGATGCGCAACTTGTCCAGGCGCATTCGATGCGGGTCGACGAGTCGCTGCTGACCGGCGAGTCCGCGCCCGTCGACAAGGACGACGCCACGGCCAGCCGCCTGCATGCCGGGACGCTGGTCGTCCAGGGCGATGGCGTCGCGACCGTGACCGAGACCGGCGCGCGCACCGCGCTCGGCAAGATCGGCGGGTCGATGGCCTCGCTGACGCCGCGCCGCAGCCGCCTGCACCTGGAACTGGCGCGCCTGGTGCGCGGCGTCGCGGTGGTGGCGGTGCTGACCTGCGTGCTGGCCGCGCTGGTGTTCGCCTGGAAGGAGGGCTCGTGGACCGCCGGCCTGCTGGTGGGGCTGACGCTGGCGATGTCCGTCGTGCCCGAGGAGTTCGCCGTCGTCTGGACCGTGATGCTGGCGCTCGGCGCCTGGCGCCTGGCGCAGGCGAACGTGCTGACCCGGCAGCCGCAGGCGATCGAGACGCTGGGCACGACGACGGTGCTGTGCGTCGACAAGACCGGCACGCTGACCTGCAACCGCATGGAGGTCGCGGCGCTGCACGACGGCGAACGCGGCGTGCTACCCGGGCGCGGCGAGGCGATTCCTGCCGCGTTCGACCCCTTGCTGCGAACCGCCGCGCTGGCGAGCGTGGAGGAGGGCATCGAGCCGATGGACCAGGCCATCTTCAGGCTCTTGCCGGCGCCCGAGCTGGCGCGCGGTACGGCGCGCCTGCTGCGCCGCGAGGGCGTTGCGCCGGGGCGGCCGTTCATGCGCCAGTGCTGGCGCGGCGAGGGCGACGAACGCGCTGTCGTCGCTCTCAAGGGGGCACCCGAGGCCGTGCTCGCACGCTGCGCCGTCGCGCCGGAACGCCTGCAGCGCCTGGTCGCCCAGGCCGACGCATGGGCGCGGCAGGGTCTGCGCGTGATCGCCGTGGCCCGCGGACGTGCCCCGGACGTCGCTGCGCTGCCCGAATCGGGCTATGACGTGCTCGGCCTGGTCGCCTTCCAGGACCCGCTGCGCGACGACGTCCCGCAGGCCCTGCAGGAGTGCCGGCAGGCCGGCGTGCGCGTCGTGATGATCACCGGCGATGCCGTCGCCACCGCGCTGGCGATTGCCCGCGATGCCGGCCTGGTGCGGGCGGACGACCGCGACGCCGCGATGAGCGGTGGCCAGCTCGACGCCCTGACCGAGCCCGAACTGGAACTCGCGATCGCGCGGGTCGCCGTGTTCGCGCGGGTCACGCCGGCGCAGAAGCTGCGGATCGTCCAGGCACTGCAGCGCCGCGGCGAGGTGGTCGCCATGACCGGCGACGGTGTCAACGACGGCCCGGCCCTGCGTGCCGCCGATGTCGGCGTGGCGATGGGCGAGCGCGGCACCGACGTCGCGCGCGAGGCCGCCGCACTGGTGCTGCTGGACGACCGCTTCGCGTCGCTGGTCGATGCGGTGCGTGCCGGCCGCCGCATCTTCGCGAACCTGCGCAAGGCCATGGGCTACCTGTTCGCGGTGCACGTCCCGATCGTCGGGCTCGCGTTGCTGCCGGTGTTCGGCGGGCCGGTGCTGCTGCTGCCGATTCACGTGGTGCTGCTCGAGCTGATCATCGACCCGGCCTGTTCGCTGGTCTTCGAGGCCGAGCCGCTGGCGAGCGACGGGATGAAGGTTCCGCCGCGCCGCGCCGATACGCCGCTGTTCAGCCCCGCCGCGGTCGGCCGGGCGCTGGCGGTCGGCGGCGTCGCGCTGCTGGCCGTCGTGCTCGTGCAGTGGCTCGGGCACCGGCTCCAATGGTCGAACGAGGCACTGCGCCTGGCCGGGCTGGCGACCATCGTGGTCGGGAACATCGCGATGCTGCAATGGTTCCGGGGTCGATTCCGTCGGGCGCCGCGGATCAACGCGGCGTTTGACGCGCTGCTGCTCGGCGTGTGCACGCTCGGTCTGGCGGTGCTGCTGATCCCGCGGCTGAACCAGGCCTTCGGCTTTCCGGCGAACCTGGATGCGCGCTGGGTGGCCGGCCTGCTGGGTCTGCCCGCGGCCTGGGCACTGTGGCAGCTGGCGGCATCGCGCGCGGTTTCGAAGCCCGTGCGCTGACAGGCCTCTGCGCCTCGACGTGCCGACGCCTGCGCCGGCCGCCTCGCACACTCTCAGCGGCCGCCGTCGGCGTCGCGCGCGTCGAGGACCCGGGCGATGGCGCTCGCGAGTTCCTCGCGCGAGTAGGGCTTGCGCAGCAGTTCCCAACTCGGCGGTGAATCGCGGTCGGCGTCGAGCAGTTCGGACGAGAAGCCCGACATCAGCAGAATCGCCAGCCCCGGGAAACGCCGCTGCGCGCGGGCCGCGAGCTCGGTGCCGCGCATGCCCGCCCCGAGCGCGATGTCGGTGAGCAGCAGGTCGAGGGCCGAGCCGGCCTCGAGGGTCAGCAGGGCCTGCTCGGCACTCGCCGCGACCGAGACCTTGCAGCCCAGCGTCTCGAGAAAGGTTCGCACCACGCTGCGCACCTCGGCATCGTCCTCGACCAGCAGCACCGTCAGGCCCGTCGGCACCACCCGGCTCGCCTGCGCGACGGGCGGCGGCGCCGCAGCCAGGTCCCAGGGCCGCGGGATGTACAGCGTGACGGTCGTGCCCGCGCCCGGCGCGCTGTCGATCGTGATCGCGCCTTTCGATTGCTTCACGAACCCGTAGACCGTGCTCAGGCCCAGGCCCGTGCCGCGCCCGGGTTCCTTGGTGGTGAAGAATGGCTCGAACACGCGCTCCTTGACCTCGTCGGGCATGCCAGTCCCGGTGTCGGCGATCGAGATCGCGACAAAGCGGTCGTCCGCCGCACTCGGGTCGTCGAGCTCGGCGCGCACGTGGCTCGGCAGTGCGCTGTACGAGGCGGCGCGGAAACGCAGCCGGCCGCCCCCGGGCATCGCGTCGCGCGCGTTGATGGCGATGTTCAGCAAGGCGGACTCGAGGTGCGACGGATCGGCCAGCACCGGCGGGCAGGCGGGCTCCAGCTCGACCTCGATGCGAATGCGCTGGTCCAGCGTGCGGCGCAGCATGTCCGACAGCGACTGCAGCATCGCGCCGACATCGACCGGCGCCGGCTGCAGGACCTGCCGGCGCGAGAACGCGAGCAGCTTCGCGGTGAGCTCCGCGCCGCGCCGCGTGGCGCGGGTTGCGGCCGTGAGGAGTTGCTGGCGGTAGCCGTCGTCCGCGTTGGGGGGGAGTTCCTCGAGCACCTGCAGATTGCCCTGGATGACCGTCAGCAGGTTGTTGAAGTCGTGCGCGATGCCGCCCGTCAACTGGCCCACGCTCTCCAGTCGCTGCGCGTGATCCAGCGCTTCCTCCGACGCGGCACGCTGCAGGCTGGTGGCGAGCAGGCTGGCGGCCGACTCGAGAAATCGCAGCTCGTCGTCGCCGAAGACCCGGGCCCGTCGTGACCGCACCGTGAGCGCGCCGATCGTGCGCCCCCGATCGGACACGGGCACCGCCAGCGCGCTCACCAGGCCCGCATCGAGATAGGCCTGCGGCACGACGAAGCGCTGTTCCGTGCGGTAGTCCGGCACGATCAGCGGCTGGCCCAGCGAGAGCACGAGCCCCGGTGAGGTGTCGGGTCGGTACGGGATGCGCGCGCCGAGCTCTTCGCCGGCCACCATGCCCACGCCGCTGGCGACGCGCAGCGCCGCGCGGTCGCCGTCGAGCAGGACGACCATCGCCATGTCCACCTCCAGCGCGGCGGCTGCGATCACCGGCACCTGGTCCACCACCATCTGCGAATCGCGGGCGTCGACGGCGAGCCGTCCCAGCTGCGCAAGGTGCTCGCTGTAGCGGGCGCGCTGCAGCGCCTGCTTGACGCGCGGGTAAGTGCCGATGTCGCGGATCGCCGCGACGACCAGCGGCAGCCCGTGATCCTGCAGCGGGCTGAGGGCGATCTCGACCATCACCTCGGAGCCGTCCTTGCGCCGGGCGACCAGTTCCATCTGCGTGCCCATCGGCCGCGCGCGCGGCGCCTGCCCGTAGGTCTGGCGGTACGCGGCGTGGCGCGGACGGATCGCGTCGGGCACCAGCGCATCGACGTTCATGCCGGTCAATTCGGCCAGCGGATAGCCCAGCAGCTGCTCGGCCGACGGGTTCGCCAGCACGATGACACCCGCCTGATCGACGACCAGCATCGAGTCGGCATAGGCGAAGAAGAGCGATCGAAAGACGGATCCTTCGTCGAGGTCGGAGGGAAGGGCGGAACCGGGGCGCGCGTGCAGGTTCATGGGTCGGCAGAACTCGGACGTGACTCTGGGCCGAAAGCCCGCCCTTCGGTCCGGGCGGAGCGCAGCAGCGAGGCTGCCAGACTACTTGCGGTTCTCCGCATAGGCAAGCCTTGCCGCCACGTGGGCCTTCAGCCGGGCGGCAGCGCCGGGAAGGGCACGCTTCACGTCGCGCTTGGCACGGTGAACGTTGTCCCGCAGAAGGTGCAGCTTTGCGCGGTTGCGTTGTGCTTGGATGGCCATTCGTTTCTCCGTTGGTGGAGGTGCAGGGTACACGATGCTTCCCGGGCGGCCTGCGGCGTCGCCCCTGCGAGGGCGCCGCGGGTCGGCTCCGCGCCCCGGCACGCGGGCGCAGAAGCAACGCTGCGCGTGTGGGGACACGGGCCGCGCCGCTGCCGGCGCGCGAGCCCTGCCGTAGGCTTGCAGCGATGGTCCAGACCTCAACACCCACCGTGGCTGCCGCGTGCGGCAAGGCCGGCACGCTTCGCGAGAGCCTGTATCGCTACTTCTTCTATGGCTGGCTGTTTCGGGACGCCGCCGACGGCTCGGAGCTCGGACGGGCCAGCGCGCTGCGCCACAACCGGGACCGGGCGCACTGGTTGCCCGTCTACCTGCGGCGCTGGGCGGTCGGTGGCGCGTTGATATGGGCCTGCGAGAACGCGTCGGAACGCGTGTTCGGCAACGCGGTACTGGCGGCCGTGTTCGCGTTGGCCCTGGTCTGGGTCGTCCTGTTCCTGCTCGTGACCGTTGTATCTTGGGCGTTCCTGCACGTCAGCCGCCCGTCGCGCTAGCCACCCCGTCCTGTCAGGTCCCCACGAAACCATGAAGCTCCCGTTCCTCGCAGTCGCCATGACCGTGTGTGTCGGCGTTGCCCACGCTGCCCCCGAAGCGACTCCCACCCCGCAAGACCTGCACGCGGCGCAGTGCGTTGCCGCCCTGCAGGTGCACACCCAGGGCCTGGCCGAGCAGGTGAAGGCCGGCAAGGAGGAGATGCGGCCGATCTTGCTGAGCCGCCTCGAGTCGGGGACGGCCTTCGTCGGCGACACCTACCTGCACGGCCATGTCGACGAGGCCGGGGCGCGTGCGCTGGCGAACGATGCGCTCGAGGCCCAGAAGAGCCTGAGCGCTGCGCAGCTCGCGGCGCGGCAGGCCGCGTGCGCCGACGAAGGTGCCCGGCTGCTGGCGGCCAGCAACGGCCTCGAACGCGCCGTCGTGAGACGCGTGGCCAAGAAACGGATGGACAAGCTGCTCGGCAGTTGAGCGGCAGGCTCGCACGAGCCCGCGGAAATTCCCGACTTGGACATCGACAAAGTCTTCAAGGCGCTGGCCAATGCGGGTCGCAGGCGTCTGCTCGACCAGTTGCATCGGGAGAGCGGCCAGACACGCTCACGGCGCCTTGCCGCACTCGGCTGCGGCAAGCTGAGTCCGATCGCGCAGGCGCTCGCGAAGTTCAGCAAATGGATGGACGCTCGCCAAACCAGTGGGGAGAAATTCAGGCGGTCCTCCGCGACCCAACGTCGCACATGCGTGCGAGAACGTCGTAGACGGCAGCGGTGTCGTGATCCTCGTGCCCAGCCGCCATCGCTGCGTTGTAGATGGGCAGTGTCGCGGCGAACAGCGGCGCGGGCGTGCTTGTCGATGCCAGCGCGGCATTGATCAGCTTCATGTCCTTTTGCCAGATGCCGACCTTCATCGTTGCTTCGGTCCATGTCCGCTTGGCCATGACCGGCCCGCGCACCTGCAGCATTCGCGAGCCACCGGCTCCGTCCGAAAGCACCTTGACGGCGAGATCCGGGGCGATTCCCATGCGCTGCCCGAACAGCAGGACTTCGGCGGTGGAAACGTTGTGAATCGCGACCAGGAGGTTCGCCATCAACTTCATCCGCATGCCGTTGCCGAAGTCTCCCAGGTAGTAGTTTGCCTTCGAGAATCCGTCGAACACGGGCTGCAGTCGTTGCACCGTCTTTGCCGGGCCGCTGGAATACACCGACAAGTCCTTGTGCACTGCTTGCGCACCTGTGCCGGAGAGCGGGCAGTCGAGCAAGACGAGCCCGGCCGACTTCAGGAGGCCGCGGGCAGCGATCTTGTCCTCGATGTCGAGTGTGCTCGTCTCGATCACGACCAGTCCCTTGCGGGCCGACTTGGCGATTGCGCTGGCGGCACTCATCAAGGCCCGAGCACTCGGAAGGGAGGAGATCACGACGTCCACGCGCTGGGCAAGGTCTTCGGCACTCGAACAGGGCCGACCTCCCGCCTTCCTGAATTTCTTGCGCGCCGCCTCGCTGGGGTCGTATCCGAATACCTGGAAGCCTGCGTTGATCAGGTTGGTGGACATCGCGGATCCCATGATGCCCAGTCCAACAAAGCCAAGCGTGGGTTGAGGTGCCGATGATGCACGGGCCGACGGATCGGCGGTCAGAGTCGCGGGCTTTGCGAGAGGCGTCTTCGCTTTGGGCATGGGGGTTCCGGAGATGAAGGGTGGCTAGACTCAGTCTATCTGAGCTTGCCCGGACAGCCCCTCATGACCTCGACCGATCGCCTCATTGCGAAGACCTCGGAATGTGCCGTTGATCCGGTCCGCGTGGCGCTGGTGGGCTATGGCTGGTGGGGCCGGGTGCTCGCGAAGCAACTCGCCGCGAGTCTGCACTTCAGGCTCGACCACGTGGTCGAGACCGAGCCGGGTGTTCGAGCCCAGATGGCGGCAGATGCGGCGCTGCTCGGGTTCGGGATTGCGAAGGATCTGGCGTCGGCGGTGGCAGATCCTTCGCTGGAGGCCGTGATTCTCTGTACACCGCACCCGCTTCACGCGGAGCAAATCGTTGCGTCGGCGCGTGCCGGCAAGCATGTGTTCTGTGAGAAGCCGCTGTGTCTGACGCTGGCGGATGCCGAGCGCGCGTTGACCGAATGCGAGTCGCGCGGCTTGGTGCTCGGCATCGGCCATGAGCGTCGCTTCGAGCCTGCCATCATCGATCTGCGTGCCGACATTGCCGCCGGCAGGCTGGGGCAGGTGCTGCAGATCGAGGGCAACTTCAGTCAGGACAAGTTCTTCGCGTTGCCGAAGGACAACTGGCGTCTCTCGAACCGGTTCGCGCCGGTCGGCCCGCTGACCGCCACCGGCATTCATTTGGTCGACCTGGCGATTGCGTTGCTGGGCCCGGCGCAGAGGGTCTGGGCCCGCCTCGCCACGCGTGGTTCGGACTTCGAGAACGGCGATACGCTCGGGCTCCTGCTGGCATTCCCCGGCGGCGCCAACGCCTTGATCAGCGCGATGCTGGCGACTCCCTTCGAAGGACGATTCGCCGTCTACGGCTCGAAGGGGTGGGTCGAGGTCCGCGATCGAACGCACCCCGAGCACCCGACGGGATGGGACGTGACGACAGCGATGCGCGATGGGGAGCGGCGCACGCGTTTCTATCCGCCGGCACCCGCCGTGCTCGCCAACCTGACAGCGTTCGCCGAAGCCATTCGTGGCTTGCGCCCCTACCCGGTCACGCCCCGCGAAATGCGCGCCAATGTCGCGGCATTGGAGGCGATCATGACATCGGTTCGGCTGCAGGGTCCGAGCGTGATCGAAGGCGTCGACTGACCTCGGGTCGCAGTGCGGGCGATGATGAAGTAAGCTCCGCCATGGGGTTCATTTGATCACCATTCCCGCAAGACTTCCTCAGACACCATGGCAAAGCCGGGCGCTCCTAACAAGACGAAACGACTGACTGGGCCGGAGCGCGAGCAGGTCATCGTCGAGGAGGCGGTGCGTTTCTTCGCCGAGGTCGGCTTCGACGGCGATACGCGGCAACTCGCGCAGCGGCTGGGGGTCACGCAGTCGCTCATGTACAAGTATTTCCCCAACAAGGCGGCGCTCATCGACCGCGTCTACGACGAGGTGTACCTCGGGCGCTGGAACCCGTTCTGGGAAACCGTCATACGGGACCGCGCAATTCCCCTCGAGGATCGGCTCGTCCAGTTGTATGTCGAATACGCCAAGGCCGCTCTCACCCGCGACTGGGTGCGCATCTTCATGTTCTCCGGTCTGCGCGGCGAGAGCATCAACCGCAAGTACCTGGAGGTTCTGCGCGCGCGAATTCTGGAACCCGTGGCGGAGGAGCTGCGCCATGAACTCGGGCTGCCCCCCGTCACGCAGGTGCCGCTCAGCATTGCCGAGATCGAGCTGGTCTGGAGCATCAACGCGCGCATCTTCTACTTCGGCCAACGGCGCTGGATCTTCAACGTTCCCGTGGAGGCGCCGCTGGACGAGATGATCGCGCTGACGATTCGGCACTTCATGGCGGGTGCCCGCGCCGTGTTGCCCGAAATGCTCGGGACGGCCGTGCCCAAGCCATCGCGGGCCATTCGTCGTCGCTGAGGCCTACAGGCGCCAGGGAGGGGAAATCCCCAATGCGGGTGATCAGTTGATCACATTAGAGTGATTGAATGATCACCAAGTCGGTGCCGCTCGATCGTCGCGACCTGAGAAACGCCTTCGGGAGCTTCGGCACCGGCGTGACGATCGTGACGGCGCGCCACTCGAAAGGCCGCTTGGCCGGCGTGACGGCCAACTCCTTCAGCACCGTGTCGCTGGACCCTCCGGTGGTGTTGTGGAGCCTGGGCCGGGCGTCACCGAGTCTCGAGGTCTTCGACGATGCCGGGCGCTTCGTCATCAACGTGCTGTCGGTGACGCAAGTCGCGCTGGCCCAGCGCTTCGCAAGCCGGGTGCCGGACAAATTCTCGGGCGTCGGCTTCCGCCAGGGCATGGCCGGACTGCCTGTGCTCGACCACTGCGCGGCAACGATCGAATGTCGAACGATCGAGCGCACACCGGTCGGCGACCACGTGCTCTTCCTCGGCGAGGTCGAGAGCTACGCCTACCACCGCGTCGCGCCACTGCTGTTTTGCCAGGGCAGCTTCGTCCAGGGCGCGAGCCTGCAAGTCGACGCCGGCGCGACACCCTGAAGATCCAAAGGCCGAAGATGAAGCACAGCATGTTCATGATGCCGCTCCACCCCCCGGGGCGCGACGTCACCCGGACGCTCCAGGAGGATCGGGAGGCGGTGATCCTGGCCGACCGCCTCGGCTTCAGCGAAGCCTACGTCGGCGAACACGTCACCGATGCGGCCGAGACTGTGACCTCGTCGATGATCTTCCTGGCCAGCCTGATTGCCGAGACGCAGCACATCAAGCTCGGCACGGGCACGCTCAACCTGCCCAACTCGCACCCGGCGGCATTGGCCGGCCAGGCGGCGATGCTGGATCACCTGCTGCAGGGCCGCTTCATCATGGGCATCAGCCCCGGCGGCCTGATGTCGGATGCGGAAGTCTTCGGCAACCACGGCAAGGATCGCAATGCGATGTTCGTCGAGAGCATCAACACGATCCTGAAGATCTGGGAGTCGGACCCGCCGTACAACATCGAGGGGAAGTTCTGGAACGTCTCGGTCGAGAAGACGATGATCCCGGAGATCGGCCAGGGCTTCATCATGAAGCCGTTCCAGCGCCCGCATCCGTTGATCGTCGGCACCGCTGTGGCGCCGTTCTCGCAAGGCGTCACCGAAATGGCCAAGCGCGGCTGGCAGCCCATTTCGGCCAACTTCCTGATGCCCGAGTGGGTCAAGACGCACTGGCCCAAGTACGTCGAGGGCCGGGCCGCCGTCGGTGCGGTCGCGCAGGCCGAGGAATGGCGCATCGCCAAGAGCATCTTCGTGGCCGACGACGACGCCACCGCCCGTCGCTATGCGCTGGAGGAGGGCGGGCCCTACCACTTCTACTTCAAGCAACTGGTGCGAAAGCTGGTCGGCGGCGCGGGGCGGAGCAACCTGTTCAAGACCGATCCGGCGATGCCCGACAGCGCGATCACGCCCGACTACGTCACGCAGCGCCTGGTGCTGGCGGGCAGCGTGAATTCGGTGGTCGATCAGATCCTGTCGTTTCGCGAGCAGGTGGGGGACTTCGGGCAGCTGCTCTATGCCTGCCACGACTGGATGGACCCCGCCCTGGGCAGGCGCTCGATGGAGCTTTTCGCCACCGAGGTGATGCCGCGCGTCAATGCCGCGCTGGCGCAGCGCTGAAGGCGGCCGGATGAGCGCAGCCCGCATGTCGATCGACTGGGACCTTGCCATCGAGATGGATGATGGCGTGGTGCTGCGCGCGGACGTCTTTCGTCCCCCCGCACCGGGTCGCTACCCCGTGCTCCTGAGCTATGGCCCGTATGCGAAGGGGCTGGCGTTCCAGGAGGGCTACCCCAGCGCCTGGCAGAAGATGGTCGCCGATCACCCCGACGTGCCGCACGGCTCGAGCAACCTGTACCAGAACTGGGAGGTCGTCGACCCCGAGAAGTGGGTGCCCGATGGCTATGTGTGCGTGCGGGTGGACTCGCGCGGTTGTGGTCGATCGCCCGGCTTCGTGGATCACTTCTCCGAGCGCGAGACACGCGACTTCTTCGAATGCATCGAGTGGGCCGGGGTCCAGGGCTGGTCGAACGGCAAGGTCGGACTGTCGGGCGTCTCGTACTTCGGCATCAACCAGTGGCAGGTCGCCAGCCTGAACCCGCCGCACCTCGCGGCCATGTGCATCTGGGAGGGTGCCGCGGACTGGTATCGCGACATGACCCACCACGGCGGGATCCTGTCCACCTTCTGGGCCAACTGGTACGACATGCAGGTCAAGACGGTGCAGTACGGACTGGGCGAACGCGGCCCGATCAGCCGTGCCACGGGCGCGCGGGTCTGCGGCGATGAAACCCTGTCGGACGCGGCCCTGGCGGCCAACCGCTGCCAGTTCGGCGACGACATCCTGGCGCACCCGCTCGACGACCCCTACCACCGCGTCCGATCGGCCGCCTGGGACCGGATCACGGTGCCGTTCCTGTCGGCAGGCAACTGGGGCGGGCAGGGCCTTCACCTGCGGGGCAACTCGGAGAGCTTCATGCGCGCCGCATCGAGCCAGAAATGGCTGGAGATGCACGGGCTGGAGCACTGGACGCATTTCTATACCGACTACGGGGTGCGAATCCAGAAGCGCTTCTTCGGCCACTTCCTCAAAGGCGAGTCGAATGGCTGGGACCGTGAGCCCGCGGTGCGGTTGCAGGTTCGCCACATCGATCGGTTCGTCGAGCGCAGCGAAACGAACTGGCCGATCGACCGCACGCGCTGGACGGCGCTGCAGCTCGACCCGGGCAGCCACGCGCTGGTCGATGCGGCGCCGGACTCCCCCCAGACACTGACGTTCGAAGCGCAGGGCGATGGCCTGACCTTCCTGTCGTCGCCGATGACCGAAGACATGGAAATCACCGGTCCGCTGGCGGCCAAGTTGTGGGTATCCTCGACCACGACCGACGCGGACCTGTTCCTGGTGCTTCGGGTGTTCTCGGCCGACA
>JAYSLR010000166.1:0-2191 GCA_043725365.1 Rhizobacter sp.
GCCATGGCCATGGGGATCCCGGTCGTCGCGAGCAGCATCGCCGCTGCCGGCGTCGACGCGATCCCCGAGCAGCACCTCCTCACGGCCGACACGGCTGCCGACATGTGCCGGCAGATCCTGCGCGTCCTTGCCGATCCGAACGAGCGCGAGCGGCTCGGCAAGGCCGGCCGGGCACGCGTGCTGTCCAGTCACGCCTGGCCGAATTCCATGAAGCGGCTGGACGCCATCATTGACCGCTGCGTCTCCTCCTTCTCCACTCCGTCGCAGCTCCATCCCCAGTCGTCATGAAAATCAGCATCTTCGGTCTTGGCTATGTCGGGGCGGTGTCTTGCGCGTGCCTTCCCGAGCTCGGCCACGACGTCATCGGCGTCGACACCAACCCGAGCAAGGTCCGCATGATCAACGACGGCGCGTCGCCGGTCGTCGAGGAGGGCATCGACGAGCTCATCGCCGCGGCGGTGCGCGCGGGCAGGCTTCGCGCCACCAACGACGTCGAGGCGGCAGTGCTCGGTTCGGAGGTGTCGCTGATTTCCGTGGCCACGCCGTCGAACTCCAACTACACGCCCAACCTCGGCGCGGTCGACATCGTGATCCGCTCGATCGGCGCGGTCCTCAGCGGCAAGCCGGGACATCACACGGTCGTGCTGCGCAGCACCGTGCCCCCGGGAACCACCGAAGATCGCATCCTGCCGGTGCTCGAGGAAAGCGCAGGCCGCAAGGTCGGTGACCGGCTGTCGCTCGTGTTCAACCCGGAGTTCCTGCGCGAAGGGTCGTCGGTCAAGGACTTCCACCATCCGCCGCAGACCGTGGTCGGCAGCCTCGACGATGCCGGCTATGTCGCCATGGAACGGATGTACGCGGGCCTGCCGGGACAGATGGTGCGCACCTCCTGCCGGGTGGCCGAGTCGGTGAAGTACCTGTGCAACGTGTTCCACGCGATGAAGATCGTGTTCGCCAACGAGGCCGGCTCCGTGCTCAAGGCCTGCGGCCTGGACGGGCGCGAAGTGATGCGCATCTTCTGCCAGGACACGCAGCTCAACATTTCGCCGGCGTACCTTCGTCCCGGATTCGCCTTCGGCGGCTCGTGCCTGCCCAAGGAGGTCAAGGGCTTCCTGGCCCTGGCCCGCGAGAAGGAGGTGCCGATTCCGGCGCTTGCGGGCCTGCTCGACAGCAACGACGCCCACATCGACCGGGCCTACGAGATGATCGCCCGGCACGGGCGTCGCAAGGTGGCACTGTTCGGCTTGGCGTTCAAGCCCGGCACCGACGACATGCGGGATTCGCCGTTGGTGACACTGGCCGAACGGCTGCTCGGCAAGGGCTTCGACCTGGCGATCTACGACAACTTCGTGAAGGTCAGCCGCCTGCTGGGCAAGAACAAGGAGTTCATCGACCGCGAAATCCCGCACCTCGACCGGCTGCTCAGGGAATCGCCGGAGCAGGTGCTGGAGGACGCCCAGGTCATCGTCGTCGGCCATGCCGACAAGGCGGCGCGACAGGCGATCATCGCCGGCGCCGCCGGGCGCCGGATCGTCGACTTGTCGGGCTATGCCGAGCTGCGGACCTCGGGGGCGGCCGAGTACGAAGGGATCTGCTGGTGAGTGTCCAACGGCCTCGGCTTGCCTTTGTTTCGCCGAGCTTCCTCTTTCCGAACGACACCGGTGGCAGGATCCGCACGACCAACGTCCTGCGCGGCCTCAGGAACGGTGCCTTCGAAGTCACATTGATCTCGCCGGCCAGCGCGCAGCAGCAAGGCGAATGGTCGCGGCAGCTCCAGGAGGTGTGCGACGCCTTCATTTCGTGGCAGCAGCGGCCGCATCGGCCGCGCTGGCAGCGGGCGCTGGACTTGCTCGATCGGTTGCCGGTAAACGTGGCCGCCGACCGGACGGCGAGCGGCTTGCGGGCGGTCCGCCGGGTGTTGGCGAGGCAGCACTTCGACGTCGTCGTCTTCGACTTCGTGCACGCCGCCGTCCTGCGTCCCGAGCGCATCGACGGCGCCACGGTGTGCTTCACGCACAACGTCGAGGCCGAGATCTTCGCGCGTCACGCGGCGCAGGCGCGCAACCCCGTCATGCGATGGATCTGGCGGTCGCAGCACGCCAAGATGCAGCGCTATGAAGGCGAGTCATTGAGGCGTTTCACGTCGGTGGTCGCGGTCTCGGAGCGCGATGCCCAGCAGCTGCGATCGCAA
>JAYSLR010000167.1:0-2148 GCA_043725365.1 Rhizobacter sp.
GTAGCTCTCGACGTTCATCTCGAAGATCGTGGAGTGATGAACGAGCCGGTCGACAGCGGCCAGCGTCATGGCCGGATCCTGGAACACCTTGCCCCATTCTCCGAACGGCTGGTTGGCCGTGATGATCATTGAGCGCCGCTCATAACGTGCGCTGATCAGTTCGAAGAGCGCCGATGTTTCGGCCTGGTCCTTGGTGATGTACGCCAGATCGTCCAGGATCAGCACGTCGAAGTGGTCGAGCCGGTTCAGCGCAGCTTCGAGCGCGAGCTCCCGGCGCGCCACCTGCAGGCGCTGGACGAGGTCCGAAGTGCGCGAGAACAGCACGCGCCAACCCTTCTCCAGCAACGCCAGCCCGATGGCCGACGACAAGTGCGACTTGCCGCCGCCCGGCGGCCCGAGCAGCAGCACGTTGGCGCCGTTGCGCAACCACTCGTCACCCGCGCACAACGCCATCACCTGCGCCTTGGAGACCATCGGCACGGAGTTGAAGTCGAAGTTGTCCAGCGTCTTGCCCGGCAGCAGCTTGGCCTCGGCCAGATGCCGCTCGATGCGACGCCGGTCGCGCTCGGCCAACTCGTTCTCGGCCAGCACCGTGAGCAGCCGCGCGGCCGGCCAGCCTTCCTTGTCGGACTGCTCGGCGAAGTTCGACCACATCTGCTTGGTGGCCGGCAACCTCAGCTGCGTCAGCAATAACCCGAGGCGGGTCGCGTCGAAGGTCTCGTTCATGCTGCGACCTGCGCGTGCGAGTCCACCAGGATGTCGTAGGAGCTCAGCGGCGCGAGCCGCACGGCCACCTCCGGCAAGCGCCCTGGGTCGGGCGCGAAGCGCGCCAGCAGCGCGTTGAGGTCGGGCAGCCGCCGATGCTCGAGGTCGTCCGACAGCACGCTGGCCAGTTGCGCCTCGCACGAGCGGTCGTGCGCCAGGCTCAGCAGTGCGACCATCGTCTTGCAAGCGGCGCGCTCGGCCAACCCCTCGCGCAGGAACTCGAACGTCAGCCGGTAGGCCTCACGCGGGAAGAGCTGATCGCGTCAGACCAGGCTGAGCAGCGCCATCGGCTTGCGCCGAAGTGCATGGATGACGTGGTGGTAGTCGACGACGTGACCGTGCTTGCCGTTGGCGCCGGGGCGACCGCGCTCCAGCGTCATCAACAAGGTTGCCCCCAGCAGCAGTTCGAGCCGGTCGTCGTACAGCCGAACCCGCAGCCGGTGTCCGATCAGCCGCGACGGCACGGTGTAGAAGACCTTGCGCAGGGTGAAGCCGCCCGAGGAAGTCACGTAGACGAACGTCTCCTCATAGTCGCAGGTCCGCGCCGGCGGCAACGGCTGCAGCACGGTGCGTTCGGCGTCGATGCGCTTGCCGTTACGCGCGTTCTTGCGGCTGACGATCTCGTCAATGAAGCGGCGGTAGGCCGCCAGGTCGACGAACTCCACGGCGCCGCGCAGCAACAGGGCGTCGTGCACTGCGCGCTTGAGGTGGCCGTGCGCGCTCTCGATGGAGCCGTTCTCGTGGGCGACACCCCGGTTGTTGCGGGTTGGCTCCATCAGGTAGTGGGCGCACAGGGCGTCGTAGCGCGAGGTCAGGTCCTCGCGTGCATCGGCGTCCAGATTGCGGAACGCCGCCGACAGGCTGTCGCTGCGGTGCTCACGCGGCGCCCCGCCGAGCGCCCACAGCGCGTTCTGCAGGCCCTCGGCCAGCGCCACGTAGCTCTCGCCGCCCAGGATGACGTGCGCGTGCTCGAAGCCGGAGCACACCAGCCGGAAGTGGTACAGCCGGTGATCCAGCGCCACGCCCAGCACGGTGACACCCAAGTCGCCCATCTCGGTGAAGTCGGACAGCCCCATGCGCCCGGCTTCGTGGGTCTGGCGGAACATCACCTCTTGTTCCTGGCCATGCAGGGCGCGCCATGCGCGGATGCGCCGTTCGAGGGTTCGTCGAACGCTCGGGTCGAGCCCGGCGTGACGCCGCCTCAACTCATCGAATATGGCTACCGGCCGGATGCCGGGCGCCGACAGCAGCAACGGGACAACTTCGGCCTCGAAGATGTCGACGAGCGGATCTGGTCGCCGACGTTCGCGCGGGACCTTCTTGTCTGAAGGTAGTCGCGGATCGTGCTGGATTCGGTAGGCCGTGGCGACGCTGATCGCGGCC
>JAYSLR010000168.1:0-4628 GCA_043725365.1 Rhizobacter sp.
GCGGGCCTGGCGGTCGCGATCCCCGCGGTGCTGGCCTACAACGTCTTCGGCAAGATGGTCGCCGGCTGCGAGGCCGAGCTCGAGGGCTTCGCGCACGACCTGCGCGAGATGGTGCTGAGCCCCGCCGGCCCGCTCTGAATCCGCCGCCATGGCCTTCGGACGCCTCGAACGCAGCAGCCGGCCACCGCCGATGAGCGACATCAACATGACGCCGCTGATCGACGTGATGCTGGTGCTGCTGGTGATCTTCATGATCACGGCGCCGCTGATGAGCTCGAGCCTGAAGCTGAACCTGCCGAAGGCCGACGGCGCGCAGCCGAACGATGCGCCGCAGTTCGTCAGCGTCGCGCTCGACCCGCAGGGCAAGCTCTACTTCGGCGACGAGGCGCTCGAGCCGGCCGCCTTCGCCGCGCGCGTCGCCGAGACGGCGCGCCAGAACCCGCGCACCGAGGTCCAGCTGCGCGCCGACAAGAGCGTGCCCTACGGTCGCGTCGCCGAGCTGATCGGCCTGGTGCAGAAGGCCGGGCTGAACCGGATCGGGTTCGTCACCGAACCCGCGGCGGCAAGCCCGCCGCAGTGACGTTCGAGCGCCGGCCCGGCGTGACGCCGGCGGGCAAGATCCGATGCTGACCGTCCACAACCCGCTCCACCACCTGCACCAGGGCCGTCACGAGATGTTCCGCGGTCGCCTCGTGCCGTGCCATGAAACGGCGCAGCGGCTCGACCACGTGCGCGTCGAACTGCAGCGGCGCGCGCTCGGCCCGCTGCGCGTGCCGGCCGTCGCCGATGGTGCGCTCGCCGCCGCGCTGGCGCAGATCCACAGCGCGCGCTACCTGCGGTTCATCGAGCACGCGTGGGACGAATGGGTCGCGCTGGACCCGGCCCATGCCGAGTGCGACGCGCTGCCGTCGGTGTGGCCGGCGCCGGGGATGCGCCTCGACGTGCTGCCCGAGAGCTTCGCAGCGCGCATGGGCCTGTTCTCGTTCGACGCCGGCACGCCGCTGACCGCCGGCAGCTGGATCGCCGCGCGCGCCGGCGCTGCCTGCGCGATCGACGCGGCGCATGAGGTCTCGCGCGGCGCCGTGCGCAGCGCGTTCGCGCTGTCGCGCCCGCCCGGCCACCATGCCGGTGCCGAGTTCTTCGGCGGCTATTGTTTCCTGAACAATGCCGCGCTGGCGGCGCAAGCGCTGCGCGACGGCGGCGCCGCGCGCGTCGCGGTGCTCGATGTCGACTACCACCACGGCAACGGCACGCAAGCCGTCTTCTATGAGCGCAGCGACGTGCTGACGGTCTCGATCCACGGCGATCCGCGCACCGAGTACCCGTTCTTCCTCGGCCACACCGACGAACGCGGCGCCGGGGCCGGCCTCGGTGCGAACCTGAACCTGCCGCTGCCGCGCGGGACCGATTTCGCGCGCTGGCGGGCGGCGCTGCGCTGCGGCCTCGAGGCGATCCGCGCGTTCGGCGCCGACGCGCTCGTCGTCGCGCTCGGCGTCGACACCTTCGAGGGCGATCCGATCTCGGGCTTCCGGCTGCGCAGCAGCGATTACGCGCAGGTCGGGCACGACATCGCCGGTGCCGCACTGCCGACCGTGTTCGTCTTCGAGGGCGGCTACGCGGTCGCCGAGGTCGGCGTCAACACCGTCAACGTGCTCGAAGGCTTCGAGTCCTGACCGGCGCGCGTCAATCGACCTTCTCGGCGCCCGAGACCAACGCGACGAAGCGGTCGAGCCCGACGTTGCCGCCCGACAGCGTGATGCCGACGCGCTGGCCGCGGAACTGTTCGGCGTGCGTCATCAGCGCCGCGAGCGCGCAGGCGCCCGAGGGCTCGAGCACCACCTTCATGCGCTCGAACACGAAGCGCATCGCATCGACCACGGCCGGGTCGGTGGCCGTCAGCACGTCGGTCACGAGCGCCTGGATGACCTCGAACGGGTGCTTGCCGACCGCCTGGGTCTGCTGGCCGTCGCAGATCGTGCGCGGCACATCGATGCTGACGATGCGGCCGGCGCGCAGCGACTGCTGCATGTCGTTGCCGCGCTCGGGCTCGGCCCCGTAGACGCGGATCTGCGGCAGCAGGTGCCGGGCCGCGACCGCGCAGCCCGACAGGAACCCGCCGCCACCGGCGCAGACGATCAGCGCGTCGAGCGGCCCCACGTCCTCGATCAGTTCGAGCGCCGCGGTGCCCTGCCCGGCCATCACCGGCAGGTGGTCGAACGGCGGGATCAGCGCGGCGCCGCGCTCCTCGACCAGGCGGGTCGCGATCGCCGCGCGGTCCTCCTTGTAGCGGTCGTAGATCACGACCTCGGCGCCGTAGCCGCGCGTCGCCGCGAGCTTGAGCGCCGGCGCGTCGTGCGGCATCACGATGGTTGCGCGGCAGCCGTGCAGCTGCGCCGCCAGTGCGACCGCCTGGGCGTGGTTGCCGGACGAGAACGCGACCACGCCGCGCGCGCGCTCGGCGTCGCTGAGCACGCTCACCGCGTTGTAGCCGCCGCGGAACTTGAACGCGCCCATGCGCTGCAGGTTCTCGGCCTTCATGAAGACCTGAAGCCCGAGCATCGCGTCGAGCGTGCGCGAGGTCAGCACCGGTGTGCGGTGGGCGACGCCCTTCAGGCGGTCGGCGGCGAGTTCGATGTCGTGGAAGGGCAGCATGGCGCCAAGAATACGATGCGCGGCACGGCGGCGCTGCGGCGCGCCTCGTCAATCCCCGGCGTCGGACCGGCATTGCGCCTGCAGGCGCGCCCAGCCGTCGGCACCGAGCGCGGCCAGCGTCGCGATGTTCGCCTCGAAGATCGACTCGGGTTGCGCCAGCGCGGCCACCGCACGCTCGACGCTGGCCTCGCGCAGCAGGTGCAGCGTCGGGTACGGGGCGCGGTTGGTCGCGTTGCCCAGGTCGTCGGCATCGGTGCCGGCGAAACGGTACTGCGGATGGAAGCTCGCAATCTGCAGCACGCCGACCAGGCCGAGGTCCTCGAGCGCGGCGTCGGCGGCGTCGAGAAAGTCGTTGAACTCGTCGAAGTCCTCGAGCACGTTCGGGTGGACCACCAGCGTGGTCTCGACCACCGCCGGGTCGGCGCGCACGAGCGCGTTCATCTCCGCGCACACGGTGTCGAGCAGCACGCGCGGATCGTCGGTCTCGCAGGCCACGAAACGGACCTGGCCCTTCACCAGCGGCGCTTTCGCGAACGGGCACAGGTTCAGGCCGACGACCGCACGCTCGACCCACGCGCGGGTGTGGCGAACCACCGCCGCGGCGTCGGAACGCGGCGGCGGCACGGGCGACTTCGTTGTCATGGCGACCGGTTATAGCGCATCGTGGACGCGCAGGAAGCTGGCGAAGCGCGGCGTTCCGGTGCTCGTGAGATCGCGATAGCGGTAGGTCACGACACTGCCGATCGGCGGCGGCTCGCGCCGCAGCGCGTCGCTCAGACCGCTGCCGAGCAGGAAGCGCCGGCCCCGCGGCGTGCGCACTTCGAGCGCACCGAGCTGGCCGGCGTACTTACCTTTGCCGGCGCGATGGCCGATCACGACGGCCTCGGCGTCCAGGCTGGGCTTGAGCTTGAGCATCGTGTCGCTGCGGCCGGTGCTGGCAGGCGCAGACGCGAGGTGCAGCACCAGCCCCTCGCCGCCCTGAGCGATCGTCGCGGCCAGCGTGCGGCGCAGCGCCTCGCGGTCGCCGACCGGCGACTGCCGCACCGCGACGAGCGACGGCAGCGCGCTGCGCTCGACGATCGCCTCGATCTGCCGCGCGCGCTCGGCGAACGTGCCCGGCACGCCCGGCAGCTCGAAGACCAGGTAGCGCAACTGCCGCCATTCGGCATCGACCGGCTGCTGCTTGCGCACGACGCCCGAGACCTCGTCGAAGCGGCCGCGCCCGATCCAGAGTTCGCCGTCGAGCGGCACGCGCGGCAGCTGCGCCGTGAACCAGGCCGGCGCGGGTACGACGCGGCCGCTGCGAAAGCGCAGCGTCGTGCCGTCCCACACGCCGCGCACGCCGTCGTACTTCTCGCTGACGAGGTAGCGCGCCGGGTCGAGCGCGTCGTTCCAGAGGCCGAGCAGCGGCAGCGCGGGCGCCGCCGCCGCGGCACGCGACCACGGCAGCGCCGCCGCGAGGAGGCCGCCGAGCAGCAGCCGGCGAGAAATGACGGGCGTGTCGGGCGTGGCGTTCATGGCGGCGATCCGGGGGCTGGAATGCGGCCATCGTCAGCGGGCGAGCCCGCCCCGACCATCCGCCGTGCGGGGGTCCCGGCGGGTGCCCCCCAACGGGCGAGCCTGCGTCGGACTCGCCACAGCACGGGCACTCGGCCCGCGGCGCCGACACCCGGTTCCTATAATCGCTCGCATCCTTTCCCGGCGCGAGCGCTGCGCATTTTCCCGGCGACCCCATGAGCCCCGACTTCAAACCCGACGAGATCGAGCGTTCCGCCCAGGCGGCGTGGCGCGCTGCCGACGCGTACCGCGTCGTCGAGGACGCAAGTCGCCCGAAGTTCTACGCCTGCTCGATGCTGCCCTACCCCAGCGGCAAGCTGCACATGGGCCACGTGCGCAACTACACGATCAACGACATGCTCACGCGCCAGCTGCGCATGAAGGGCATGAACGTGCTGATGCCGATGGGCTGGGACGCC
>JAYSLR010000169.1:0-1743 GCA_043725365.1 Rhizobacter sp.
TTCTTTCCGTTCCGCACGACCTATGCGATCGAATACTTCCAGCACGCGAAGGGCCTCACCCTCGAGCAGGCGGGGCGAGCGAACAGCTGGGTCTTCCTCGCGGCCGTCTTCTCCACTCCTTTCTTTGGCCTGCTCGCGGACCGGATCGGACATCGCGCGCTGCTGCTCTCGTTCGGCGCGCTGCTGTTGCCGCTGACCTTCGTTGTGCTCGGGCTCACCGACCTCAATCTGTGGGTGTCGACCGTGATGATGGGCATCAGCTGGTCGCTCGTGCCGGCGATTATCTGGCCGTCGACGACGCTGATCGTTGATCCGCGTCGGCTTGGCACGGCGCTCGGCCTCATCACTCTGATTCAGGCACTCGGCATGGCGGCGTCGAATCTGGCGGCCGGCTGGATCGCCGATCGCGCCGGAGCCGGGGCTTTGAACCCGGCCGGCTACGATGCAATGCTCTGGTTCTTCTTCCTGCTGAGCCTAAGCGCGCTTCTGTCCGCGGTATTGCTGTGGCGCCGCGAAGCGGGGCCGACGGGGCACGGGCTCGAGGAGAGCGGCGTCGAAGGCTTCGGATCGAAGACGCCCGCAACCTAGGACGCGCCTGGCACAGGCTCCGCGTCGCGGCCGAAGGGCACAATCGCGGTCCGTTCGCTGCGGCGACGTTGTACGAGATCGCGGCTGACCTAGGCCTCAGTGACCGCGGCACCAGGCGCAACTCGCTCGATGTCGAGACATGCTTTGCGCTTATCGCCCGCAGCGTCATATGCCGAGCAGTGCTCGTCGAGATCGAGCACGCTGCAAACTTGCGTTTGCGCGGCTGCGGCAGGAATAGCGCTGTCGATGAGCGTGTCGGCGGGCCAATCGAATCAGGACGCGCGGCGCTTTGCGTGCGCGCGTGACTCCAACGGGCCGAGCAGTGCGTTGATGCCGGATTCGAAGTCGCGCCACGTGCGACTGAGCCCACTCAGGTAGCGGCGACCCTTGTCGGTCAGCTGAAAGTATTTTCGCGGGTGGCCGGTGTCGGACTCGACCCATTCCGACTCGACGAAACCCGCGCTCTTCAGGCGATTGAGCAGTGGGTAGATCGTACCCTCGACGACCCTGAACCTCGCGACCTCCTCAAGGCGCCGGAGGATCTCGAGTCCATAGAGCGCCCCATCCCAGAGCGCCGCAAGCACGGCCAGCGACAGGCTGCCTTTGCGCATCTGTACCTCCCACTTGCCGATGTCGTCGGCGGAGGCGTCGAGTTCTATATTGTTCATAGCAATATACATAGCATAACACAGCCTTTTGCTCAATTTCGACCGGATTGCAGGTGGCGGCGCTCCCCAGACCCGCCGATCAGTGAGTTACGCGCTGGTGAGGTCGAGGATTTAACAGATTGTGAACCGCTCCCTGTATGGGGTTGCGCCGCCGGTTGATAACAGCGGGCATGGCTACGCGCGCCCCATTGAGGCCGTTCGTCGGACCCCGGCTGTCCGGAACGGCGGCCTTTTTCGGGTCGGGAACGACGCGTTTGCGACGTCTGCTCGGGCCGGTGGCTTTGGTGCGCGCGGTGCTGGTAGCCGGCATGCTCGGGCCCGCCATCGCCAGCGCCGCATGCTTCAGCCTCCCCGATCCAACCGTCGCGCCGCTCGAGGCCCTCGTCATCCGCGATGCGCGCAAGGCCATTGCCGGCGCCGAGACGCTGCGCAACGAACTGCTGCGCGACCAGCGCGTAGATTCGCAGCGCCTCGCCTCCGTTTACGC
>JAYSLR010000170.1:0-3509 GCA_043725365.1 Rhizobacter sp.
TCTCGGGCTTGTCGGAGCCCTGCGCGTACACGGCCGTGTGCAGCCCCGGCACGAGGCCGGCGGCGCTGGTGGCCGCGGCAGCCTTGATCAGGCTGCGGCGGGCGAGGTCGATACGCGGTGTCGGAGCGGTGTTCGGGTTCATGGCGGTTCTCGTGGAAGCTGAAGAAACGGAAGATCGGGTGGGGCCTGCGCCGCACGCACCGGAGCCGGTGCGCACGCGCAGACACTGGGTTCTGTGAGCCGAGGAGCATCCGGGCCGCAGGGGCTCGGAGGGGTGGCCCGCAGGGGCCGGCCGGCGGTCGCGCTGGCGCGCGTGGACCCGGCCGCCGCTGGCCGGATCGATCGAGGCTCGAGAAGGTCGCCGTTGACCTTCGGCGGGACTGCATGCAATCCACGTGCCAGTACAAACCCGCAGGCGCCGCCCCTAAACTCGGGCCGGACGCACCGCCGCGAGGAATCCGGCCCGCATTCCGCACAAGGCCTGTGCACGGTGCCGGACCGATCCAGCCGAGGAGCCCGCCATGCCGTTGTCCACGCGAGATCGCAGCGCCCCGACCGCCGACGCGGCGATCGGCGTCATCGGTGTCGGCGCGATGGGCATGGCGATGGCGCTCAACCTGCGCGCGCGCAGCCACGCCGTGTGCGCGCGCGACCTGCGGCCGCAGGCCGAGGCCGAGGCGCGCGCCACCGGCCTCACCGTGTGCGACTCGCCGCAGGCGTTGGCCGCGCAGTGCGCGATCGTCTTCGTGGTCGTGGTCGACGCGCCGCAGATCGACGCGGTGCTGTTCGGCAACGACGGCGTGGTGCACGCGCGCGGCGGCGCGCGCACGGTGGCGCTGTGCTCGACGATCGCGCCGCAGGACACGCTGCGCTTCGCCGAGCGCCTCGCGCCGCACGGCATCGCGCTGATCGACGCGCCGATCTCCGGCGGCCCGGCACGGGCCCGCGCCGGCACGATGAGCATGATGCTGGCAGCGCCGACCGCGACGCTCGCGCCCTGGCACGCGCTGCTCGCCGAGATGGCCGAGAAGCGCTTCGTCGTCGGCGAGACGATCGGCGACGCCGCGAAGGCCAAGCTCGTCAACAACCTGCTCGCCGGCATCAACCTCGTGGCCGGCGCCGAGGCGCTGGCGCTGGCCGCGAAGCTCGGCCTGGACCCGCGCGCGACCTACGAGCTGATCCGCGCGTCGAGCGGCGCCTCGTGGATCTTCGAGGATCGGATGGCGCGCGCGCTGGTCGGGGACTACGCGCCGGCGCGCGCCGCCGCGCACCTCCTGACCAAGGACCTGGGGCTGGCGACGGCGCTGGCCGCGAGCGTGGCGCACGCAACGCCGCTCGGCGACGCGGCGCTGGCGCGGCTGCGCGACACGGTGGCGCGCGGCTGGGGCGATCTCGACGATGCCGCGGTGATCAGGACCTACGAGCGCTGAGGGGGCGGCCACCGTTCCGAATCGCGACACCCGCCGGGCGCGGCCGGGGCCGGTTTGATTCCGCGCGTCCGCTGCCCTAGATTCAACAGTGCTCGCAGGTCCGCCCGGGCGGCGCGGCGCGAGCGCCATCCCTGCAGCCGCCGGCCTTCCGGAGACAAGACATGACACAGGCAAAGCTGAAGACCGCGCTCGACGCGGTGCTCGACCAGACCGTGCATCGCCACGGCGGCGCACCCGGCGTGGTGGCGATGGCCACCGACCGCAACGGCAATTTCTACGAAGGCGCGTCCGGCACCCGCGAACTGGGCAAGGCGAGCCCGATGACCACCGACTCGGTGTTCGCGATCTTCTCGACCACCAAGGCGCTCGCCGGCACCTGCGCCATGCAGCTGGTCGAGGAAGGCAAGATCGCCTTGTCGGACCCGGCGAAGAAGTACGTCCCCGAGATCGCCGAGCTGCAGGTGCTCGACGGCTTCGACGCCGCCGGCCAGCCCAGGACCCGGCCGCCGAAACGCGAGATCACGGTCAACGACCTGATGCTGCACACCTCGGGCCTGTGCTACGAGTTCTTCAGCGCCGACGACCTGAAGTACCGCACCGCGAAGAACATCCCGACGGTCGTGTCGTGCAGCTTCGCGGCCATCCGCACCGTGCTGCTGCACGACCCGGGCGAGCGCTGGACCTACGGCGTCAACATCGACTGGGTCGGCCGCGTCGTCGAGCAGCAGCGCGGCAAGCGGCTCGGCGAAGTGATGAAGGAGCGCATCTTCGCGCCGTTGGGCATGACCGACATCGCGTTCACGATGAGCGAGTCGATGAAGGCACGCCGCGTCACGATCCACGACCGCGCCGCCGACGGCAAGCTCACGCCGCTGCCCGACCTGGCGCTGCCGCAGCCGCCCGAGATGGACTGCGGCGGCCACGGCCTGTACGCCACCGTGGGCGAGTACATGAAGTTCATCCGCATGATCCTGAACGACGGCGCCGGACCCCACGGGCGCGTGCTCCGCAGCGAGACCGTCGCCGCGATGGCGAAGGACGGCCTGGCGGCGATGGGGCTGCAAAGCACCGGCTGGGACACCTCGATCCCGTCGCTCTCGAACAAGGGCGAGTTCTTCCCCGGCATCGAGAAGGGCTGGGCCTACACCTTCATGACGAACCGCGAGCGCACGCCCTCGGGCCGCCCGGCCAATTCGCTGATGTGGGCCGGCCTGGCCAACTCCTTCTACTGGATCGACCGCCAGAGCGGCATCGGCGGCTACTGGGCGACGCAGATCCTGCCGTTCCAGGATTGCGCCAGCTACCCGGGCTTCGTCGACTTCGAGACGATGGTCTACCACCACCGCTGAGCAGCCGGCGTCGGGCCGCGCCCGGCGCCGTGTCAGTAGGTCTCGACGTGGAAGCGACCCTCGTCGACGAGCCGCTGGTGCAGCGCCGGCCAGTCCATCCCGGCGGACTCGCACGCCGAGCGCAGCGCCTCGAGCACGCCGGTCTCCATGCCCTTCAGGCCGCACAGGTAGACGAAGGTGTCGCCGCGCAGCAGCTCGGCGACGTCGGCCGCGCGCTCGCGCAGCCGGTCCTGCACGTAGATCCGCGGCTGGCCGGGCACGCGCGAGAACGCCAGGCAGGTGTCGATGAAGTCGGCCGGCAGCTTGGTCAGCGGGCCGAAGTACGGCAGTTCCTCGGCGCGCCGTGCGCCGAAGAACAGCATCAGCTTGCCCGGCAGCGGCGTGCCGGCGGCGCGCAGCCGGCGGCGCTGCTCGGTCATCGCGCGCATCGGCGCCGAGCCGGTGCCGGTGCAGATCATCAGCAGGTTCGAGCCCGCGTGGTTCGGCATCAGGAAGCTCATGCCGAACGGACCGGTGACCTGCACCGCGTCGCCCTTCCTGAGGTCGCAGACGTAGTTCGAGCAGACGCCGCGGAACGGCTGGCCATCATCGCCCTCGGTCATGCGCTTCACGGTCAGCGACAGGTTGTTGTAGCCCTCGCGCTCGCCGCTGCGCGGGCTCGCGACCGAGTACATGCGCGGGTGGTGGGCGCGGCCGTTCGCGTCAGCGCCCGGCGCGATGACGCCGATCG
>JAYSLR010000171.1:0-9233 GCA_043725365.1 Rhizobacter sp.
TGCCCAAGAACAAGCAGAAGAAGACGATCACCCGCGCCGAGGTGGAAGAGATCGTGGCCAAGATCGCCCGCATCCCGCCCGCCAGCGTCACGTCCGACGACCGCGACAAGCTGCGCACGATCGACCGCGACCTCAAGAGCGTGGTGTTCGGCCAGGAGCCGGCCATCGACGCGCTCGCCGCCGCGATCAAGATGGCGCGCTCAGGCCTGGGCCGACCCGACAAGCCGATCGGCTCGTTCCTGTTCAGCGGCCCGACCGGCGTGGGCAAGACCGAGGTCGCGAAGCAGCTCGCCTACATCCTGGGCGTCGAGCTGATCCGCTTCGACATGAGCGAGTACATGGAGCGCCATGCGGTGAGCCGCCTGATCGGCGCGCCGCCCGGGTACGTGGGATTCGACCAGGGCGGCCTGCTGACCGAGGCGATCTCGAAGAAGCCGCACGCGGTGCTGTTGCTCGACGAGATCGAGAAGGCGCATCCGGATGTCTTCAACGTGCTGCTCCAGGTCATGGACCACGGCACGCTGACCGACAACAACGGGCGCAAGGCCGATTTCCGCAGCGTCATCATCATCATGACGACGAACGCCGGCGCCGAAACGATGAACAAGGCGGTGATCGGCTTCACCAATTCGCGCGAGCAGGGCGATGAGATGGCCGACATCAAGAAGCTCTTCACGCCCGAGTTCCGCAACCGGCTCGACGCGATCGTCAGCTTCAAGGCGCTCGACGAAGAGATCATCCTGCGCGTGGTCGACAAGTTCCTGCTGCAGCTCGAGAGCCAGCTCGGCGAGAAGAAGGTCGAGGTCACCTTCACCGATGCGCTGCGCAAGCAGCTCGCGAAGAAGGGTTTCGACCCGTTGATGGGCGCGCGCCCGATGCAGCGCCTGATCCAGGACACGATCCGCCGCGCGCTGGCCGACGAACTGCTGTTCGGGCGCCTGGTCGATGGCGGTCGGCTGACGGTCGATGTCGACGCCGACGGCAAGCCGGTGCTCGACATCCAGCCGGTCAAGAAGATCGACAAGCCGAAGGCCGAACCGGCAACCGCCTGAGGCCGCCGGCAACGAACAAAGGGAGCCCGCGGGCTCCCTTTTCTTTGGCCGTCAGCAGTGCGCGGCAGGATCCTGCCGGAAGAAGCCGCGCAGCAGCGCGTACAGATCGGGATGTTCGGCGCGGAAGTCCTGCGGCGCGACGAAGAAGGCCTCGGAGGCGACCGCGAAGAACTCCTCCGGGGCTTGCGCCGCGTACGGATCCAGCAGTGTGTGTTCCTCGGCGTCGACCCGCTCGCAGAAGTCGTCGTACTCCGCCGTCAGCACCGCGAGCCAGGCGTCGCGCGCGGCGCGATCCGGAAGCGGCGGCACGCCGTCGGCGATGCCGTCACGCATGTCCAGCACGTGCACGAACTCGTGCACGACGACGTTGTAGCCTTCGCCGGCCGACTCGCCGGCGTCGGCGACATCGCGCCAGGCCAGCATCACCGGACCACCGTGCATCGCTTCGCCGGAGAGCTCTTCCTCGTACTCGTGCACGACACCGGCCTCGTCGACGAACTCGCGCTGCGCGAGCACCGCATCGGCATGCACGACCACGCCCTTGAAGCCGTCATACCAGGCCAGACCGAGCTCGAGCACCGGCAGGCAGGCCTGCGCGGCGATCGCGACCGCCATCTCGTCATCGACCGCCAGCCCGTGCGTGCCGGTGAACTCCTTGTCGGCCAGGAACAGCGTCGCCAGGTCGCGCAGCCGGGCGACGTCGGCGCTGCTGCGCCAGCTCAGGAAGTGGAAGCGTGCGAGGGTCAGTGACCACAGCGCGTCGGGGATCGCCCGCCGTGCCAGCGTGCGCTGTTCGCGCCAGTGCTTCAGCCAGGCGCGCACGCTCAGGCGGTGGACTCGACCGCGGCGGCCGGCGCGAGACGCGACCAGCGGCCACCCTCCCAACGCAGCACCTCGGCGCGTTCGGTGCCGTCGTGATCGAGGTCCCAGTCGCTCAACACGTGGCGCTGCAAACCCGGCGCCAGCGATTGCGTCGCGGGCCGGTGCGTGTGGCCATGCACGAGGGTCGCCGCACCGAGCCGGTTCAGCCAGCGCAGCGCAGTGGGCGCGTCGACATCGGCCCAGTCGCCCTGGTGTTGGGACGCCTTGCGTTCGCTCTCGGAGCGCAGGCTGCGGGCCAGCAACCGCCGCTCGGCCAGCGGTCGGGCCAGCACCTGCGCTTGCCAGGCCGGGTCGCGCACCTGTCGCCGGAACTGCTGATACTCGACATCGTCGATGCACCAGGCATCGCCGTGCGACAGCAGCACGCGCTCGCCGAAGGCCGCGAGCAGCGTCGGATCGGTGAGGGCCTCGACACCGCAGGCCGCGAGCATCTCGTCGCCGAGCAGGAAATCGCGGTTGCCGACCATGAAGAACAAGGGCCGCCGTGCAGCGGCGGCGCTCAGCACGGCGGCGCCGCGCGCCTCGAACCCATCGTGGCGGGCGTCGTCGCCGACCCAGGCTTCGAACAGGTCACCGAGGATGAAGACCGCGTCGGCGTGGGTGTGCAGCAGGTAGTCGCGCCACGCCGCGAACGCGCGCGGCGTGTCCTCGGCCAGGTGCAGGTCGCTGATGAAATCGATGCGGCGCCAGGCGGGCGGCGCGGCGATCTCGCGCAGCGCGAGCGAGGCGTCGTCCACGCGGCTGGCTCCGGGGATCAGGCGACCCGCGACGCCTTCACGATCAGCACATCGTCGAGCGGCACATCGCCGTGGCCACCCTTGCTGCCGGTCTTGACGCGTTCGATCGCATCGACGACTTCGCTGCCCGACACGACCCTGGCGAACACCGCGTAGCCCCAGCCCGAGGCGGTCTCGGCGGTGAAGTTGAGGAAGTTGTTGTCGGCCGCATTGATGAAGAACTGCGAGCTCGCCGAGTGCGGCGCCGAGGTCCGCGCCATCGCCAGCGTGTAGCGGTCGTTCTTCAGGCCGTTGTTGGCCTCGTTGGTGATCGTGGCGCGGGTCGCCTTCTGGCGCATGCCGGCCTCGAAGCCGCCGCCCTGGATCATGAAGCCGGGGATGACGCGGTGGAACACCGTGCCGTCGTAGTGGCCGGCATCGACGTACTCGAGGAAGTTCTTGGCCGAGATCGGCGCCTTGGCCTCGTCGAGTTCGACGCGGATCGTGCCTTTGCTGGTCTCGATGTCGACTTGCGTGCTCATGCTCATTTCTCCAGGGTCGCCTTGTTGATCGTGATGGGGGTGTTGGGCACGTCGTCGTACGGGCCCTTGCTGCCGGTGGGCACGTCGCGGATCTTGTCGACCACGTCCATGCCCGAGATCACCTTGCCGAACACCGCATAGCCGTTGCCGTCGGGCGAGTTCGCGGCGTCCAGGCGCGGGTTGTCCTTGACGTTGATGAAGAACTGCGCAGTGGCGGAGTTGGGGTCGCCGGTGCGCGCCATCGCGACGCTGCCGCGCACGTTGCTCAGGCCGTTCTTGCTCTCGAGCGGGATTGGCGCGCGCGTCGTCTTCTCCTTCATGTCGGCGGTCATGCCACCGCCCTGGATCATGAAGGTCGGGATCACGCGGTGGAAGATCGTGCCGTTGTAGTGGCCCGCCTTCACGTACTTGACGAAGTTGTCGACCGTCTTCGGCGCCTTCGCGGCATCGAGCTCGATCACGATGTCGCCGGCCGAAGTTGCCAGCTTGACCTTCTGGGCTTGCGCCGACAGGCTCGCGCACAACGCCAGCGCGATCGCGGCGCGGCCGAGCCAGCGGGAATGTTGACGTGTCATCACGGGGTCCTTCAGGATGGAAGCCGGCTACTTCGCGGCCGCGGAGGCGGGCGCCGAAGCGACGGCAGGTGTTGGATTCGCGGCAGCGATCGGGCGCTTGTAGAGCTCGCGCACCAGCGCCAGCTTCGGCGGCACGCTGACGCTGCCCGGGTCGAGCTTCAGCGCCCGCGCATACGACTGCGCCGCCAGTGCGGCGTAGACGTCGCCAAGGTTCTCGTGCGCGGTCGCGTAGCCGGGGTTCATGCGCAGCGCCTGTTCGAGCGTCGCCCGCGCCTTCGCGTAGTCGCCCGTGGCCGCATACAGGGCCGCGAGGTTGTTGTAAGGCTCGGCCAGGTCCGGGTAATCCTCGGTCAGCTTCTGGAACAGCGCGATCGCTTCCATGTTGCGCTTTGCGTCGGTCAGCATCACGCCCTTGATGAAGCGCATCTGCGGGTCGCGCGGGTTGATCGCGAGGAACTGGTCGGCGCGCGCCATCGCCGCCGCCGTCTGGCCCGCGTAGTACAGGCGCTGCACATCGGCCAGATCGTCGGCACGCGCCGCGGGCACTGCGAGGGCGCACGCCGCCACGATCAGGCAGCCGAGCCATCGGTGCAGCGAAAGGGTCGGAGGGTGCGTCGGCATGGAGGTTGGGTGAGGACTCGCGCGGTGCGCATCGACCGCGGCCGATGCGCGGGACGGGCCCGGTATACTGAATCGATTGTAGTGCAGGCCTTTTCGCCGAGGCGCTGGCGGCGCAAGCCGCCGCGACGTTGCGGCCTTCGGCTGGACGCTTCACGACACCCCCGACTTCCCCCGGTTCGCCGATCCGGGCATCATCCGATGCCGCGGGTCCGAAAGTGCCATCGGTTCATGACGCTACGCATCCATAACACGCTCTCGCGGGAGCTCGAAACCTTCACGCCGATCGAGCCGAACCACGTTCGCATGTACGTGTGCGGCATCACCATCTACGACCTGTGCCATGTCGGCCACGCGCGCATGATGGTGGCGTTCGACCTGATCTACCGCTGGCTGCGCGTGCTCGGCTACCGCGTGACCTACGTGCGCAACGTCACCGACATCGACGACAAGATCATCCGCCGCGCGCTCGAGCGGCGGATCCCGATCCGCCAACTCACCGACGAGATGATCGTCGCGATGCACACCGATCTCGACGCACTCGGCATCGAGCGACCGACCCACGAGCCGCGCGCCACCGAGCACGTGCCGCAGATGCTGTCGATGATTGCCACGCTCGAGTCCAAGGGCCTGGCCTACCGCTCGACGAACGGCGACGTGAACTACGCGGTGCGCAAGTTCCCCGGCTACGGCAAGCTGTCGGGTAAGTCGATCGACGAACTGCGCTCGGGCGAGCGTGTCGCGGTGCTCGACGGCAAGGACGACCCGCTCGACTTCGTGCTCTGGAAGGCGGCGAAGGCCGAGGAACCCGAGGATGCGAAGTACCCTTCCGGCTACGGCGCGGGCCGGCCCGGCTGGCACATCGAGTGCTCGGCAATGGCGTGCGCGCTGCTCGGCGAGCAGTTCGATCTGCACGGCGGCGGCGCCGACCTGCAGTTCCCGCACCATGAGAACGAGATCGCCCAGAGCGAGGGCGCGACCGGCAAGCCGCCGGCCAGGATCTGGGCCCACAACGGGCTGCTGAATGTCGATCAGGTGAAGATGTCCAAGTCGCTGGGCAACTTCTTCACGATCCGCGAGGTGCTGGCGCGCTACGACGCCGAGACGATCCGCTTCTTCATGCTGCGCACCCACTACCGCAGCCCGTTCAACTTCAGCGACGCGAACCTCGACGACGCGCGCGCCGCGCTGCGGCGCCTGTACACGGCGCTCGACGGCCTCGACGTGCCGACGCGTGGTGTCGATTGGGCCGCGCCGCAGGCCGCGGCCTTCCGCGCCGCGATGAACGACGACTTCAACACGCCGCTCGCGGTGGCGGTCCTCTTCGAGCTGGCGGCCGAGGTCAACCGCGGCCGCTCGACCGATGCCGCCGCGCTGCTGAAGGGCCTGGCTGCGACGCTCGGCTTTCTGCAGCAGCTGCCGCGCCGCTACCTGCAGGCCGGCAACACGCTCGACGAGACCCGGATCGCCGAGCGCATCGAGACCCGCAACGCGGCCAAGAGAGCGCGCGATTTCGCGCTCGCCGATGCGATCCGCGACGAACTGCTGGCGCAAGGCGTCGTGCTGCAGGATTCCGCCGGCGGCACGACCTGGGTGAAGGCCTGATGCCTGCACGCGCCGTCCAGCCGGTGATTGCGGCGGCCTCCGAGCTGCCCGCGACCGCGCAGATCACCCCCGACTACTGGGACGAGGCCTGCAGGCACCTGAGCCGGCGCGACCGCGTGATGCGCAAGCTGATCCCGCAGCTCGGCGAGGGCCGGCTGCAAAGCCGCGGCGACGCCTTCACGACGCTCGCGCGCTCGATCGTCGGGCAGCAGATCTCGGTGGCGGCGGCGCAGTCGGTGTGGGGGCGTTTCGCGGCACTGCTGGGCGAGCCGTCGACGCATCTGGCGCCGCCGGCCGTGTTGGCGCTCGACACGGTGGCGATGCGCGGTGCCGGCCTGTCGGCGCGCAAGGTCGAGTACCTGTGCGACCTCGCGGCGCACTTCGAGGCGGGCACGGTGCACGTCGGCGAGTGGCAGCAGATGGACGACGAAGCCATCATCGACGAGCTGGTCGCGATCCGGGGCATCGGTCGCTGGACCGCCGAGATGTTCCTGATCTTCCACCTGATGCGGCCGAACGTGATGCCGCTCGACGACCTCGGGCTGCTGAAGGGCATCAGCGTCAACTACTTCAGCGGCGAGCCGGTGTCGCGCGCCGAGGCGCGCGAGGTCGGCGACGCCTGGGCGCCGTTCCGCTCGGTCGCGACGTGGTACATCTGGCGCAGCCTGGATCCGCTGCCGGTAGACTACTGACTTCGCGGAAGTCGCCTTCGCATCGAAGGAACACAAGAATGAGCAAACGCCATTTCCTCGAGTTCGAGCAGCCGGTATCGGAGCTCGAATCCAAGATCGAAGAACTGCGCTATGTGCAGAACGAGTCGGCGGTCGACATCTCGGAAGAGATCGACCGCCTCGGCAAGAAGAGCCTGCAGCTCACCAAGGACATCTACGCGCACCTGACGCCGTGGCAGGTGACGCAGATCGCGCGCCACCCGCAGCGCCCCTACACGCTCGACTACGTGGGCGAGATCTTCACCGACTTCCAGGAACTGCATGGCGACCGGGCGTTCGCCGACGACCAGTCGATCGTTGGCGGGCTCGCGCGCTTCAACGGCCAGGCCTGCATGGTGCTCGGGCATCAGAAGGGCCGCGACACCAAGGAGCGCGGGCTGCGCAATTTCGGCATGTCGCGCCCCGAGGGCTACCGCAAGGCGCTGCGCCTGATGAAGCTGGCCGAGAAGTTCGGCCTGCCGGTGTTCACCTTCGTCGACACGCCCGGCGCGTACCCCGGCATCGGCGCCGAGGAGCGCGGCCAGTCCGAGGCCATCGGGCGCAACATCTTCGAGATGGCGCAGCTCGAGGTGCCGATCATCGTCACGATCATCGGCGAGGGCGGCTCGGGCGGCGCGCTCGCGATCAGCGTCGGCGACCAGCTGTTGATGCTGCAGTACTCGATCTACTCGGTGATCTCGCCCGAAGGCTGCGCGTCGATCCTGTGGAAGACCGCCGAGCGCGCGTCCGACGCGGCCGATGCGCTGGGCATCACCGCGCACCGGCTGAAGGCGCTGGGCCTGGTCGACAAGATCATCAACGAGCCGGTCGGCGGCGCGCACCGCGACACCAAGCAGATGGCCGCGTTCCTGAAGCGCGCGCTGAACGATGCGCTGCGCCAGGTCAGCGACCTGAAGCCGAAGGAACTGCTGCAGCGGCGCTATGAGCGGCTGCAGTCCTACGGCCGCTTCAGCGACACCAAGGAGCGCTGAGCCCGCGGGCTGAGCATTGCGCCGTGGCCGAACCCCGGGTTGCCGTCGCCTACAGCGGCGGACGCGACTCGACGGCCTTGCTGCACGCCACGGTCCACCAGGCGTTGCGCGACC
Source organism: Rhizobacter sp. (assembly GCA_043725365.1). Lineage (GTDB taxonomy): Bacteria > Pseudomonadota > Gammaproteobacteria > Burkholderiales > Burkholderiaceae_C > LMDS01. The sequence goes on from JAYSLR010000171.1 coordinate 7,807, forward strand.
GGGTGCAGGTCGTCGCCATGCACGTCCACCACGGGCTGAGCCCGGACGCCGACGCATGGCTCGATCATTGCGCGGCACAGTGTCGGCGCTGGGCGCGACGCGGTCTCCCGGTCGAGTTCGACGCGCACCGCATCGCCGGTCGCCCGGCCAAGGGCGACAGCGTCGAGGCCTGGGCGCGCGACGCGCGTTACGCTGCGTTGCGCTCGATGGCGCAGGCGCACGGCGTCGGCGTCGTGCTGCTGGCACACCACCAGCGCGACCAAGCCGAGACCGTGCTGCTGCAGGCGCTGCGCGGGGCCGGCGTGGCGGGCCTGTCGGGCATGCCGCGCAGCGTAGCGCGCGATGGCATCACCTGGCTGCGGCCGTGGCTGGATCGGCCGCGCGCCGACATCGAGGCCTATGTGCGCCGCCATCGCCTGGCCTTCGTCGACGACGACAGCAATGCCGACCCGCGCTTCGCCCGCAACCGCCTGCGGCTGAAGGTGTGGCCAGCGCTGGCCGGCGCATTTCCGCAGTCGGAAGCAGCCCTGGCGACGACCGCGGAATGGGCGCAGCAGGCGAGCGCACTGCTCGACGAGATCGCGGTGCTGGACCTCGCGCACGTGAGCAGCGAAGGGCGGCTGAAGATCCGCGACTGGATGGCGTTGTCGGCCCCGCGCCGCGCCAATGCATTGCGCAGCTGGCTTCGGCAACGCCAGGGCATGGCCGCGCCGGCGAGCCTGGTGACGCGCCTGCTCGACGAGCTGCCGACGCTGCGCAACGCGCGCTGGCCGCTTGTCGACGCCGAGCTGCGCCTGTACCGCGGCCGGCTGAGCCTCGAATCGACCGTGGCCACGATGCCTGCCACCGCACCGACCGCGGCCACGCTCAGCGTGCTTCGACCGAGCCGTTACGCGCTGCCCGACTGGCAGGGCCTGCTCCAGGTCAGCAGGGTGAAGCAGGGGGGCGTTCCGCTCGCGTGGCTGGCCCGGCTCGAATTGCGCCCGCGTGCCGGCGGCGAGCAGTTCCAGGCCGGCTTGGGTCGTCCGCCGCGCAGCCTGAAGAAGCAGTACCAGGCTGCCGCCGTGCCGGCGTGGGAACGCGATGGCCCGCTGTTCTACAGCGGGGGCCAGCTCGTGTTCGTCCCCGGCCTCGGGCTCGATGCGCGCGTGATCGGCCTGCCGGGCCAGCCGCTCGTGGCACTGCGCTGGCTGCCGCTCCGGGACAATGGGTGAGGCCGGGGCGGCCCGTCGCGGACGCTAGAATCACAGGCTCGCCCAGGCGCGGCTGCGCCGACCCCAGCGGTGCGGCGATTCGCCTTTCGTTCGTGACCTGATTCACCCCATGGCCCTCACAGTCCACAAGTACGGCGGCACCTCGATGGGCTCGCCGGAGCGCATCCGCAGCGTTGCCAAGCGCGTCGCCAAATGGGCCCGCGCGGGCCACCA
>JAYSLR010000172.1:0-3267 GCA_043725365.1 Rhizobacter sp.
CGTGCCGGCCGACGCCGCACCGGCGACGTAAGCGGCGCGGTCGCCCTTCCAGCCGAGCAGCTCGCGCATCGCGTAGCCGCCGGGCACATGCCACAGCGCGCCGTGCTCGAGCTCTCCGGCGGCCCCGACGATCGCGCCCTTGCCGTAGCCCTCGATGCGATCGACGGGCACGTCCATCGCCGCGCGCAGGCGTTGCGCCATCTCGATGCCGACCGGCTGCAACGCGTCCATCAGCGGCAGGATGTCGGCGACATAGCGGCCCGCGAACGGATTCGTCAGCACCACGCCGATCGCGCCCCGCCGCAGCGGCACGGCGGCGACCGGGCCGAACTCGTGGTGGATGTCCTCGACCTGCGTGAAGACGCGGCGGATCTCGATCATGCCGCGCTCCCGAGGCGGGCAGCGGCAGCGAAGGCGGTCGGAGTCGGCATGGCGATTTTCATTAAGCAAATACTGAACCAAGTTCGGCCGTCGGCGTCGACGCGGGCGACTTGTGCGCCGCGTCGGGCTGGACGCTGAGGGCGCGATGTTGGCACACCAGCACGGCCGCGTGAATCAGGCCCATGCGCTGCAGTTCGCGCGCGCGGTTCGCGCCGGCGTGCAGCGCGGCCTGAACCTGCGCGGGGGGGAGCGGCGGCACGTCCACGGTGACGGCGATCTCGCCGAGATCGGTGTCGTCCTTCAGCGCGCTGGCCGGCCGGCGCACGACGCGGGCATCGTCGACATCGACGGCGTTCGCGATCACCGTCGCGGCCGCATCGGCCATCGCGGCGCTGCGCGCCAGCGCGGTCACGCTGTCGGCGATGCCGAGCGAGAAGCTGCGGCCGCGCCAGCCGCTGGTGGCGATGCCGCGCACCGGCAGCGCCGCGCCGACCTCGAAATCGGCGTCGATGTGCAGAGCGCCATCGGCCGGGTCGAAGCGTGCCAGGTCGGCGAACAGGCCGACCTTCACCGAGGCGTCCGGCGCGAGATGCAGTGCGATGTCGCCGCCGTTGTTGACCCAGGCGCGTTCGACACCGTCGCGCTCGTAGATGCCGATCAACTCCTGCGCCACCGAACCCGCCACCGCCGCCATCGGCGTGATGAACTGCGTGCGGAATGGATGGCAGGCGTGCCACATGCGGCGTGCGATCGCGCCTTGCAGCGGGCAGGGGCCGACCCGGCTCCGAAAGGGGCCGGATTCACTCGTCACCGGCAGGCGCAGCACGCGCAACTCGCCCACCAGCTCCGGCAACACCGTCTGGAATCGCGCCCACGCCGCCTCGTGGGCCTGCGCGATCGCGGTGGCGTCGCCGTCGGCACCGATCACGAGGTCGATCGGCCCGTGCTGGAAGTGCCAGCGGCCGTTCGGCAGGAGGGCGCGTTGCGCTTGCATGGACCTGGCAGCGTGTTCAGCCGAGCAGCGGCGGCTGACCGAGCGGCCACGGATTGGCGTCCGGCAAGGTCTCGAAGCGCCGCGCGGTCGGCGCGCCGTCGCTGTGCCAGGCCCCGCGCGCCAGCGCGTCGGCCAGGCTGCGCACATGCTCCATGTGGCCGCCGAGCGCGCGGTAATCGGACAGGCGCATGCTGAACTCGATCGGCGCGACGATCGCCGGCGTCGGCACCGTGCCGAAGCTGTGGTCGGGCATGCGCATCACGTCGACCATCATCGTGATGCCGCCGCCCGGCCACACATAGGCCGGCGCGCCGCCGCAGGTCACGTTGACCAGCGCCTCCTTGATCGAGCGTGTCAGGCGCACCGGGTTGTCGGTGACGCCGGCGCGCAGGCTGCCGCCGGCACCGCCGAGGAACAGCACCGTGGTCAGAGACGGCTCGCAGTTCTCGCCGATGCGCTCGACCACCGCGCGGATCGCCACCGGCATCTCGGCCGGCTGCGGCGCGAGAGATTCGTCGAGCACGTACCACGCGGCGTGCTCGCCGGTGGTCGAGACCATCAGCAGCCTCAGGCCGGGCCAGGCGACCGCGTCGTCCCAGCCTTCGACGATCGCGAGCGGGTCGACGAGGTCGGTGCCGCCCCAGCCGGTGCCCGGGTTCGCGACCTGGAAGTAGCGCCCGGGCGTCGACTTGCGGCCGCGGATCCTGACGCCCGAGGGCCGCATGTCGAGGCAGCGGCCGGCCTGGTGCTGCGTCAGCACGCCGGTGATGTGGTCGTCGACGACGACGACCTCGTCGGCTTGGCCGAAGAACTGCTTCGCGAAGATGCCGACGGTCGCCGAGCCGCAGCCCACGCGCATGCGTTGCTCCTCGACGCCATTCACGATCGGCGCTCGGCCGGCCTGGATCACGATCTGCGCGCCGCCGTCGATGGCGAGCTCGACCGGTTGCTTGTTGCCGAGCGCCAGCATCATGTCGCAGGTGACGCGGCCCTCTTTCTTGCTGCCGCCGGTCAGGTGGTGGACGCCACCGAGCGAGAGCATCTGCGAGCCGTACTCGGCGGTCGTCACGTGGCCGACGACCTCGCCCTTGCAGCGCACATTCGCCTGCTCGGGGCCGAGCCAGCGGTCGGTGTCGATCTTCACCTTCAGGCTGCAGTAGCTGAAGATGCCTTCGGTCACGACGGTGACCATGTCGACGCCATCGGCCTGCGACGCGACGATGAACGGCGCCGGCTTGTAGTCGGGGTAGGTCGTGCTGGAGCCGATGCCGGTGACGAAGACCTCGTCCTGCGTGGCGAGCGGATTCGCGCCGAGCTCGGCCTCGGACTGCGCGCTGCGCGCCACGAAGGGCACGAGCGCCGCATCGTCGCGCGCCAGCGTGCGCCGCAGCAGCACCACCGGGTCGATGCGGATCAGCGTGCCCTGCGCGTTCGCGTAGCGGTCGCAGGCGCCGGTCTTGCCGGGCGAGATCTGGCACAGCACCGGGCAGGCGTTGCACTCGATCTTGTCGCCGGCCATGCGCTCGTTGCGCGGGCGCGAGCGCTCCAGCACCTGGGGCGCGGCATCGGGCGCCGGCATGATTTCGGGCAGACCGTCGGTCTTGGTGTGTTCGGTCATCTCCGTCCGATCCTCGCGGTACGATTCCTGTCCTCACCCTGACGCTGTGCCAATCTCGTCATTTCATGTAGTATTTACTGAACGACGATGTTGCGGATACTACATGGCCGATCCGGTCGACGCAACCGAGCAAATCCCACCGCTGGACCCGACCCATGAGCGCCTTCAACGAAGAACGTGTGCTGAGCGTGCACCACTGGACCGACAAGCTGTTCACCTTCACGACGACGCGCGACCCGGCGCTGCGCTTCTCGAACGGCCACTTCACGATGAT
>JAYSLR010000173.1:0-3961 GCA_043725365.1 Rhizobacter sp.
GTTTTCCTTGATCGCTTCGTAAATGCCGTCGAGATCGTCGGCGACCGTCGTCAGGTAGCACGACGACAACTGCGAGCGATGGGTGCCGGCGTTGAACAGCGTCGGCGTCGAGCTCATGAAGTCGAAACTGGACAACACCTCGTAGAACTCGATCGCGCGCGCCTCGCGGTCGATCTCGTTCAGCGCCAGGCCCATCGCGACGCGCATGTAGAAGGCCTGCGGCAGCTCGATGCGCTGCTCGTCGATGTGCAGGAAGTAGCGGTCGTACAAGGTCTGCAGGCCGAGGTAATCGAACGCCAGATCGCGATCGGCGTTCAGCGCCGCGCCGAGTTTGGCCAAGTCGAACTGCAGCAGCCTCTCATCCAGCAACTCGGCCTGCACGCCCTTCTTGATGAAGCCGGGGAAGTACTCGGCGTAGCGCGTGTGCATGTCGGCCTGCAGCGTTTCCTCGCCGAGGATGTCGCGGCGAATCGTGTGCATCAGCAGCCGCGCGGTGGCGCGCGTGTAGCCCGGGTCCTTCTCGATCAGCGTGCGCGCGGCCAGGATCGACGCCTTATGCACTTCGTCGATCGGCACGCCGTCGTACAGATTGCGCTTGGTCTCGGCCAGGATGGGCTCGGCCTTGACCTCGGCGCCGAGCCCGGCGCAGGCCGATTCGATCACCTTGCGCAACTGCGCGAAATCGAGCGGCACGCGCTGGCCGCGGTCGATCACGGTCAGCACCGGCTCGGTGGTCGCCACCACCGGCTGGCCCTGCTTCGCGCGTTCCTGCGAACGGCGCTCGCGGTACAGCACGTAGGCGCGCGCCACTTCATGGTGACCACCGCGCATCAGACCGAGCTCGACATGGTCCTGCACGTCTTCGATGTGGAAGGTGCCGCCGCCCGGACGCGAGCGCAGCAACGCCCGCACCACCGATTCGGTCAGGCCGTCGACCGTCTCGCGCACGCTCGCCGAGGCCGCACCCTGCGTGCCATGCACCGCCAGGAATGCCTTCATCAGCGCCACGGCGATCTTGTTCGGCTCGAACGACACCACCGCACCGTTGCGGCGGATGATCTGGTAGCCCTGATAGACCGAAGGAATCGCACCGGTCGCGGCGCTCATCGGGCGCTGCGCGGCAGCCGGCAGGTTGGTGGCAGTGGATACAGCTTGCATGTGGGGCCCTCGTTGGTCTGTCGTTGTCGAGTTCATGAAGTTCCTGGTTTCAGCGCGTCGCGGTGGGCAACCGGTGACTCGGGCGGGCGGGCGACGCGGGCTCGGTGCGGAGGCGGCGGGCGTCTTGAAACGATGCAGGAAGCAACGAAATGAGCGATGAAGAATAGCACGAGTGGACACTATATCTGGGGTCCAAAGCAGCAACAAGCACTACGTATAGTGTGTCGGTGATGCCACGCGCGTTGCACGAGAAGGCTTGCGTCGAGCGCCCCTCGCACGCAGGCGGCGACCGCACGACGGCTCGCTTCGCGAGCCCGCGCCGCGCTTGGCTTCGCGCCGGATTTCGCGCGCAAGGCCGCGCCGATTCGACGTCCGCCCGCGCAACCGGGGCGGCGCGCGATCAACCTCGCGCGAGCACGCCTTCGGGAAAGTACCGTGCCGGCAACTGCAGCTACGTCCGCAGTCGCGACCAGTCGAAGCCCGCGCCCGGGTCGTTCTTGCGCCCCGGCGCGACGTGCTCGTGGCCGGCCACCGCGTCGATCGGATAGCGCTGCCTCAACGCCCTGATCACCGCCGCGAGGGCGCGGTACTGCGCCGCCTCGAAGCGCTCGCCTTCCAGGCCTTCGAGCTCGACGCCGATCGAGAAGTCGTTGCAGTCGCCGCGCCCGCGCCAGCTCGACGCACCGGCATGCCAGGCGCGTGCATCGCACGACACGAACTGCAGCAGCTCGCCGTCGCGTCGCACCAGAAAGTGGGCCGAGACCTCGAGCCCGCGAATCTGTTGGTAGTACGGGTGCGCGTCCCAGTCGAGTCGATTCGTGAACAGCTTCTCGATCGCGTCGCCGCCGTACTCGCCCGGCGGCAGGCTGATCGAATGCACCAGCACCAGGTCGATCGCCGCCGCGTCGGGGCGTGCGCCGAAGTTCGGCGACTCGCAGCGCCGCGCGCGCTTCAACCAGCCCTCGCGCCAGACCGCGTCGCGGCGCGTGGCGCTCACTCGCGCTCCGCGCCGTCGCCGCCCACGTTGACGCCCAGCCGCGCCATGCGATAACGCATCTGGCGCAGCGACAGCCCCAGGCTCGCGCCGGCCGCGGTGCGGTTGAAGCGATGCCGCTCGAGCGCACGCACGAGGATGTCGCGCTCGACCTCGTCGAGGTGCAGTTCGAGATCGTGCGGCAGCGGCACTTCGACCGGCACCAGCGGCGGCAGCGCGCGCACCGCCTGCAGCACGTCGCCGCGCGTGTTCTCGGTGATCAGGTCGAGCTCCTGCGCGGCGCTGTCGGTGAACACCGTCTCGGGCAAGCCGAGGTCGTAGACGTCGATGACCTCGCCACCCGACAACGCGACCGCGCGGTGCAGCAGGTTCTCGAGCTCGCGCACGTTGCCGGGAAACGGGTAGCGTTCGAGGTGCACCAGCGCGTCGCGGGTCAGGCGCGGCGGCGGCGAGACGCCGGCATCGTGTGCGATGCGCTCGAGCACGCACTCGCTGATCGCGACCAGATCCTCGAGGCGCTCGCGCAGCGGCGGCACGCGGATCTGGATCACGTTGAGCCGGTAGTACAGATCCTGGCGAAACTGCCCCGCATGCACCTCGGCCGCCAGGTCCTTGTGGGTGGCGCTGAGCAGCCGCACGTTGACCGGCACCTCGGCGACCGCACCGACCGGCCGCACCGAGCGCTCCTGGACCGCACGCAGCAGCTTCGACTGCATCGGCAGCGGCAGGTCGCCGATTTCGTCGAGGAACAGCGTGCCGCCATTCGCGGCCTGGAACACGCCCTCTCGGTCTTCCATCGCGCCGGTGAATGCGCCCTTGCGGTAGCCGAAGAACTCGGCCTCGAGCAACTGCTCGGGGATCGCGCTGCAGTTCACCGCGATGAACGGTTGCGCGCTGCGCACGCTGACCTCGTGGATGGCGCGCGCCACCAGTTCCTTGCCGGTGCCCGACTCGCCGTTGACCATCACCGGTGCCATGCTGCGCGCGACCTTGTCGACCAGCGAGCGCACCTGCTGCATCGCCGCCGACTGGCCGGCCATGCGGTTCAGGGCCTGGCTCACCGGCGCCGCGGGCACCGACACGGCCGGTGCCGGCCGCCGCGCCGCGGTCGGCACGGCGCCGCTTTCCGACGGCAGCGTGGCCGGGTCGATCGTCGGCCCGCCGCTGCCGCCGGGGCGGCCGAGCGCCGAGGCCACGACCGCGCGGAACTGCTTCAGGTCCACCGGCTTGGTCAGGTAGTCGTACGCGCCGGCCTTCAGCGCCTCGACCGCGTTCTCCGCCGAACCGTAGGCGGTGATCACGATCGTCTTCTCGCGGCGTCCGCTCTCCTCGAGCCAGCGCAGCACATCCAGGCCACTGCCGTCGGGCAGGCGCATGTCGGTGATCACGGCGCTGTAGGTGCGGTCCTTCAGGTGCAGCAAGGCGTCCTGAACCGTGCCGGCGGTCTCGATGTCGTAGCCTTCGCGCAGCAGCGTCAGCTCGTACAGCGTGCGCAGATCGGGCTCGTCGTCGACGACCAGCAGGCTGAAGTGCGAAGGGTTGGTCATGGGGAAGTGAGGTGGGGCGGCCGGCTAGCTCAACAGACTCGGGCCCAATGCCTTGCGCTGCATCTCGACGAAGAACTCGTTGCGCTGGGGCACGCCTTCCGCGCGCAACCGGTAGTCGATGGTGGCGCCGTAACGCTCGCACAGCTCTCGGCAAATATACAGGCCCAGCCCGGTGCCGCGGCTGCGGGTCGAGAAAAACGGCTCGAACAGGAACGGTTCGACGTCGGGCGGGATCGGTGCGCCGTCGCTGGCCAGGCTCAGG
>JAYSLR010000174.1:0-3028 GCA_043725365.1 Rhizobacter sp.
CGATGGTGTCGAGCAGGCTCTCGCCCTTGGCCGCACTGGAGCGCGCGATGTCGAGGTTGATCACATCGGCCGAGAGGCGCTTGGCCGCGATCTCGAACGTGGTGCGCGTGCGCGTGCTGTTCTCGAAGAACAGGTTGAACACGCTCTTCCCGCGCAGCAGCGGCACCTTCTTCACTTCGCGGTCGTTGACGCTAAGGAAGGTGCCCGCGGTGTCGAGGATCTGGTGCAGCAAGGGCCGCGGCAGGCCCTCGATCGACAGCAGGTGGATCAGCTCGCCGTGCGCGTTGAGCTGCGGGTTGCGGCGGGACAGCATCAGCTGCGCTCCTCGATGTCGAAACTGAACCCACCCGCCGCGTCGCGCGCGAGCGCGAGCCGCTGCGTCTTCGGCAGCGTGATGCGCGCCGCCGAGACCGCCGCGGCGATCGGCAGCTCGCGCCCACCGCGGTCGACCAGCACCGCGAGCGTGACGCTCGCCGGCCGGCCGAAGTCGTAGAGCTCGTTGATCACCGCCCGGATCGTGCGGCCGGTGTAGAGCACGTCGTCGATCAGCATGATCGCCTTGCCGCTCACGTCGAACGGCAGCCGCGTGTGGTCGGCGCCGGCGGTCAGGCCGCGCGAGCCGAAATCGTCGCGGTGCAGCGCGCTCGAGATCACGCCGTGCTCGCCGGCCAGGCGCAGGTCGCGCTGCAGCCGCTCGGCCAGCCAGGCACCGCCGGACCAGATGCCGACCAGCACGCTGTCGGGCTGCATCAGCGGGCGCACGCCGGCCAGCAGGTCGGCGTACAGCGCTTCGGCGTCGAGGTTCAGGCTGCTCATGCGTGGGCACTCAGGAACTGGTTCAGGATGATCGCCGCCGAGGCGGCGTCGAGGTCGCGCTCGCCGTTGCTCGCCGCTTCGGTCGTCGTGTAACGCTCGTCCACCTCGTGCACCGGCAGCTTGAAGCGGCCGTGCAACTGGCGGCCGAAGCGCCGCGCCCGTTCGGTATTGTCGTGCGACGCGCCGTCGGGATGGAAGGGCACGCCCACCACGAGCGCGTTCGGCTGCCATTCGTCGATCAACTTGCCGATGGCGACAAAGCGGGCGTCGCCCTCCACGGCGATCGTGCGCAGCGGTTGCGCCCGGCGCGTCAGCGTGTTGCCGGTGGCGACCCCGACGCGCTTGGTGCCGAAGTCGAAAGCGAGAAACGAAAGGGGTGCGGTGAACTGGGACGGGGCGCTCGCCGAATTCATGCGTGCCCCGCCTCCCCGCTCAGCATGTTCGCGTCGATGCCCAGCAGCGACAGCGCCTTGTCGTAGCGCTGCTCGACCGGGGTGTCGAAGATGATGCCGGGCTCGGCGCCGACGTTGATCCAGCCGTTGCGGCTCATCTCGTCCTCGAGCTGGCCGGCGCCCCAGCCGCTGTAACCGAGCGTCACGAGAATCTTCTTCGGCCCGGCGCCGTTCGACAGCGCCTCCAGCACGTCCTTGCTGGTCGTCATCTCGAGCCCGCCCGGGATCTGCAGCGACGAGTTGTAGTGGCCGCCCTCGCCTTCGTCGCCACCGAGCCGCTCGTGCAGCACGAAGCCGCGCTCGGTCTGCACCGGGCCGCCGAAGTAGACCGGCTCCTCGGCCAGGTCCTCGCGGTCCAGCGACAGCTCGACCTTCTCGAACAGACTCTTCAGCTTGATGTCGATCGGCTTGTTGATCACCAAGCCGAGCGCGCCCTTGTCGGTGTGCTCGCACATGTAGACCACGGTGCCCGCGAAGGTGCCCTCGCGCAGGCTCGGCATCGCGATCAGGAACTGGTTGGTGAAGTTGACCGGTGCGCGTGCCATAACGCGAATTTTAGACCTGAGGCAGACTGGGCACTCATGCAAAGAACATTGAAGGGTGCCCTGGTCTGGTTTCGGCGCGATCTGCGGGCCCACGATCAGGCCGCGCTGTACCACGCGCTGCGCGCTGCGCAGCAGGTCTGGTGCGCGTTCGTGTTCGACACCGAGATCCTCGATCCGCTGCCGCGCCGGGACCGCCGCGTCGAGTTCATCCACGCCAGCGTGGTCGAGCTCGACGCGGCGCTGCGCCGGCTCGGCGGCGCCGGCGCGCGCCTGCTGGTGCGGCACGGCCGGGCGCGCGACGAAATCGTCGCACTGGCCGGCCAGCTCGGCGTGCAGGCGGTCTACGCCAGCCACGACGACGAACCGTCCGCGCTGCAGCGCGATGCGGCGGTGCGCGCAGCGCTCGCCGAGACCGGCATCGCGCTGCACACCGGCAAGGACCACGTCGTGTTCGAGCGCAGCGAGGTGCTGACCGGCACCGGCACGCCGTACACCGTGTTCACCCCGTACAAGAACGCCTGGCTGCGGAAGCTGGAACCGTTCTTCGTGCAGGCCTACCCGGCCGAGCGGCACGCCGACGCGCTCGCCGCACCGCCGCCGGGCGTGGGCACGGCGCTGCCGGCGCTGGAGTCGCTCGGCTTCGAACGCACGAATCTGCGCGAGCTGAAGATCCCGACCGGCACCCGCGGCGCGCGCGCCCTGCTCGCCGACTTCCTGCCGCGCCTGGCCGACTATGGCGCGACGCGCGACTTTCCGGCGCTCAAGGGCCCGAGCTACCTGTCGGTGCACCTGCGCTTCGGCACCGTGTCGATCCGCGAACTCGCCGCGGCGGCCTGCCGGCGCATCGAGCAGGGCGACACGGCGGGGGCTGCAGTGTGGCTGTCCGAGCTCGTCTGGCGCGATTTCTACCACCAGATCCTGCACCACCACCCGCACGCGGCCGGTGCGAGCTTCCGGTCCGAGTACGACCGGATCCGCTGGGAGGAAGGTGCCCACGCCGACGCGCTCTTCGGCGCCTGGTGCGAGGGCCGCACCGGCTACCCGCTGGTCGACGCGGCGATGGCGCAGATCAACCGCACGGGCTACATGCACAACCGGCTGCGCATGGTCGTTGCCAGCTTCCTGACCAAGGATCTGGGCATCGACTGGCGCCGCGGCGAGGCCTACTTCGCCACCCACCTGAACGACTTCGACCTCGCGGCCAACAACGGCGGC
>JAYSLR010000175.1:0-1674 GCA_043725365.1 Rhizobacter sp.
GGTCGACGCGATGGGCGGCATGGTCAGGTGCGTCGACAGCGGCTGGGCCAAGCTGAAGATCGAGGCCAGCGCGGCCGAGAAGCAGGCGCGCATCGACTCCGGCAAGGACGTGATCGTCGGCGTCAACAAGTACCGGCTCGCGACCGAAGACGCGATCGAGACGCGCGACATCGACAACGCGATGGTGCGCGAGAACCAGGTGGCGCGGCTGAAGCAGGTGCGCGCGAAGCGCGACACGGCGCAGACGCAGGCGGCGCTGGATGCGCTGACGCGCTGCGCCGAGACCGGCGAAGGCAACCTGCTCGATCTGGCTATCAAGGCGGTGCGCGTGCGCGCCACGGTCGGCGAGGTGTCCGACGCGCTCGAGAAGGCCTGGGGCCGGCATCGCGCCGACACGCAGAAGGTGAGCGGCGTCTACGCCGCGGCCTACGACAGCGCCGAAGGCTGGGACAAGCTGAAGACCGAGATTGCCCAGTTCGCGCAAGAGCAGGGCCGCCGCCCACGCGTGATGATCGCCAAGCTCGGCCAGGACGGCCACGACCGCGGCGCGAAAGTGGTCGCAACCGCGTTCGCCGACCTCGGTTTCGACGTTGACATCGGCCCGCTGTTCCAGACCGCCGAAGAGTGCGCGCGCCAGGCGATCGAGAACGACGTCCACGCGGTCGGCGTGTCGACGCTCGCCGCCGGCCACAAGACGCTGGTGCCGGCGATCATCGAGTCGCTTCGGCGCCAGGGCGCCGACGACATCATCGTGTTCGTCGGCGGTGTGATCCCGCGGCAGGACTACGAGATGCTCTTTGAAGCCGGCGTGAAGGGCATCTACGGCCCGGGCACGCCGATCCCGGCGAGCGCGAAGGACGTGCTCGAGCAGATCCGCACGAACGTTGCCAAGGTCTGATGTGCGCCCCCACGTCACTTCGTTCCTTCCCCCCGAGGGGGCGCTCAGCCGCCTTGGGGCGGCCCGGCGACGTCTGAGTCCGCCGTGGCGTTGAGTTCCGTCGACGAGGCCTTGGTGAGCGGCGTGCGCCGCGGTGACCGCCGCGCGCTGGCCAAGTCGATCACGCTGCTGGAGTCGACGCGCGCCGACCACCGTGCGCGCGCCGATGACTTGCTGAACACCCTGCTGCCGCACACCGGCCACGGCATGCGCCTGGGCATCTCCGGCGTGCCGGGGGTCGGCAAGTCGACCTTCATCGAGACGCTGGGTCTGGCGCTGATCGCGAGGGGGCATCGCGTCGCGGTGCTCGCGATCGACCCGTCGTCGAGCCTGTCGGGCGGCTCGATCCTCGGCGACAAGACGCGCATGGAGCGGCTGTCGATCGTTGATGCGGCCTACATCCGCCCCAGCCCGGCCTCGGGCACCCTGGGCGGCGTGGCCGAGAAGACGCGCGAGGCGATGCTGGTGTGCGAGGCGGCCGGCTTCGACGTGGTGATCGTCGAGACCGTCGGCGTCGGGCAGAGCGAAACCACGGTGGCGAGCATGACCGACCTGTTCGTGCTGCTGCAGTTGCCGAACGCCGGCGACGACCTGCAGGCGATCAAGAAGGGCGTGATGGAGCTCGCCGACCTGGTCGTCATCAACAAGGCCGACCTCGACCCCGCCGCGGCGACGCGCGCGCAGGCGCAGATCAGCGGCTCGTTGCGGCTGTTCGCTCATCCCGACGACGCGCCGCG
>JAYSLR010000176.1:0-1614 GCA_043725365.1 Rhizobacter sp.
TGCCGATCTGGCGCATCAGGTACATGCCCATGCAGTAGCCACCGAGCGCGAAGAACACGCCGTGGCCGAGAGACAAGATGCCGGTGTAGCCCCAGATCAGGTCCATGGCCAGCGCGCAGATGGCGTAGCACATGATCTTCGCGATGAGCTGCACCGCGTAGTCGGACAGGTGCAGGGCGCTGTCGGCCGGTGTCATCAGGTTCAGCACCGGCACGAGCACGGCAACGACGACGATGGCCGTGAACACCGCGCTCCAGCTCTTGCCGGTCAGGATGCCACCGGTTCGCACCTGCACCGCTACCGGTGCCGGGTTTTGCAAGACGGCGCTCATGACTCCGCGCTCCGGCCCTTCATCGCGAAGATGCCCTGCGGCCGCTTCTGGATGAAGATGACGATGAACACCAGCACCATGATCTTGGCGAGCACCGCCCCCTGCCAGCCTTCCAGCAGCTTGTTCAGCACGCCCAGGCCGACGGCCGCGTACACCGTGCCGGCGAGCTGGCCCACGCCGCCGAGCACCACCACCATGAACGAGTCGACGATGTATCCCTGCCCCAGGTCGGGCCCCACGTTGCCGACCTGCGACAGCGCGCAGCCCGCGAGGCCGGCAATGCCCGAGCCGAGCGCGAAGGCATAGGTGTCGATGCGCGCGGTGTTCACGCCCATGCAGGCGGCCATCTTGCGGTTCTGCGTCACCCCGCGCACGAACAGGCCGAGCCGCGTGCGCGCGATCATGGCCGACACGCCGGCCAGCACCAGCAGCGAGAACGCGATGATCGCGATGCGGTTGAACGGCAGCGTGAGGTTGCTCGCCACGGCCACGCCGCCCGAGAGCCACGCCGGGTTCTCGACCGGCACGTTCTGCGCGCCGAAGATTGTGCGCACCAGCTGCTGCAACATCAGGCTGATGCCCCAGGTGGCGAGCAGCGTCTCGAGCGGCCGGCCGTAGAGGAATCGGATCACCCCGCGCTCGAGCACCGCGCCGACCAGCGCGGCGACCAGGAAGGCGGCCGGGATCGCGGCCAGCACGTAGGCATCGAACGCGCCCGGCAGCCAGGCGCGGAACAGGTTCTGCACGACGTAGGTCGTGTACGCGCCGATCATCATCAGCTCGCCGTGCGCCATGTTGATGACGCCCATCAACCCGTAGGTGATCGCCAGACCCAGCGCGACCAGCAGCAGGATCGAGCCCAGGCTGATGCCGGTGAAGATCACGCCGAGGCGTTCGCCCCAGGCCAGCCGCGCGTCGATCTTGCGCAGCGCGCCCTCTATCGCGCCCTTGACCTCGGGATCGGTCTCGGTCTTAAGCTGATCGAGCAGAAGCGTCTTGGTGGCCGGCGAGCCGGTCGCACCCAGCGAGGTCGCGGCGTCGAGTCGCTTGGTCTTGTCGGTGCTGGCGAGCAGCATCGCGTTGCGCACGCGGCTGAGCGCTTCCTTGATCGCAGGCACCTGCTCCTTCGCATAGGCCTTCTCGATCAGCGGCAGCTTCGCCTCGGTGACTTCGCCGCCGGCGAGCGTCTTGACTGCGTCGGCACGAACCTTGTCGTCGGCCGAGAATAATTTGATCGATGCCAGCGCCGCATCCAGCTCGCTGCGCATCTCGTTGTTGTTGAC
>JAYSLR010000177.1:0-8820 GCA_043725365.1 Rhizobacter sp.
TGGCGCATCTCCGGGCCCTCGCCCGAGCGATTGGAGGCCGCGATGCCGCAAGACACCGTTCCGTTCACGATTCCGTTCGACACCGGGCAGCTGTGCATCGGCGGCACTTGGCGCGCCGCCGCCGACGGCCGCACGCTCGCGCTCGACAACCCGTCCGACGGCCGGGCGCTCGCACGCATCGCACGCGGCGGCGCGGCCGACATCGATGCCGCGGTCGCCGCCGCGCAGGCCGCGCTTGCCGGCGACTGGGGCCGCATGACGGCGGCCGAGCGCGGTCGCGTGCTCGCCGCGATCGGCCGCAAGGTGCTCGAGAACGTCGAATTGCTTGCGATGCTGGAGGCGCTCGACGTCGGCAAGCCGCTGAAGCAGGGCCGCGCCGATGCGCTCGCCCTCGCGCGCTACCTCGAGTTCTACGGCGGCGCCGCCGACAAGGTGCATGGCCAGACGCTGCCGTTCCAGAACGGCTACACCGTGCTGACGCTGCGCGAGCCGCATGGCGTGACCGGCCACATCGTGCCGTGGAACTACCCGATGCAGATCGTCGGGCGCAGCTGCGGGGCGGCGCTCGCGATGGGCAACGCCTGCGTGCTCAAGCCCGCCGAGGAGGCGTGTCTCACGGTGCTCGCGTTCGCGCGCATCGCCCACGAGGCCGGGCTGCCGGCCGGTGCGCTGAATGTCGTGACCGGCCTCGGTGAGGAGGCGGGCGCGGCGCTCGCGGCGCATCCCGGCGTGCAGCACCTCTCGTTCACCGGTTCGGTCGCGACCGGCCGGCTGATCCAGGCGGCGGCGGCGCAGAACGCGGTGCCGGTGACGCTCGAGCTCGGTGGCAAGAGCCCGCAGATCGTGTTCGCCGATGCCGACCTCGACGCCGCGCTGCCCTTTCTGGTCAACGCCGGCCTGCAGAACGCCGGACAGACCTGTTCGGCGGCCTCGCGCATCCTGGTCGAGCGCCCGGTGTTCGACGCGGTGCGCGATCGCATGGCCGAGCGTTATCGGGCGCTGCGCATCGGCGCGGCGGTCGACGATCTCGACATGGGGCCGGTGATCTCGAAGCGCCAGCAAGGCATCGTCGAGCACTTTCTCGCGCTCGGCCGCGATAGCGGGCTGCGGATCGCCGCGCAGGGCACGGTGCCGCAGGGCCTGCCGGCCGGCGGCTGCTACGTGCGCCCGACGCTGTTCGACGCCGTGCCCGCCGATCACGCGCTCGCGCAACAGGAGATCTTCGGCCCGGTGCAGGTGCTGATCGCGTTCGACGGCGAGGCGCAGGCGCTGCAGGTCGCCAACGGCACCGCGTTCGGCCTGGTCGCCGGCGTCTGGACCCGCGACGGCGGCCGCCAGCTGCGCATGGCGCGCGCCTTGAAGTGCGGCCAGGTGTTCATCAACAACTACGGCGCGGGCGGCGGCGTCGAGCTGCCGTTCGGCGGCGTCAGGCACTCGGGCCACGGGCGCGAGAAGGGCTTCGAGGCGCTGTACGGCTTCTCGACCCTGAAGACGGTCGCGATTCACCACGGATGACAAGGACGCTCCCATGAGACTCGAAGGCAAGGTGGCGATCGTCACCGGCGGCGGTTCCGGTTTCGGCGAAGGCATCGCCAGCAAGTTCGTCGCCGAAGGTGCGCGCGTACTGATCGCCGACCGCGACGCCGCCGGCGGCGAGCGTGTCGCGAAGGCGCTGGGTGCGCAGGCGCGCAGCCTGTGCGTCGACGTCTCGAAGGCCGCCGACGTGCAGGCGATGGTCGACGCCGCGCACGACCACTTCGGCGCGCTGAACGTGCTCGTCAACAACGCCGGCGTGTCGCATCGGCCGCAGCCGATGGAGGAGGTCGGCGAGGACGACTTCGACCGCATCCTCGCGATCAACGTGAAGGCGATCTACCTCGCGGCGCGCGTCGTCGTGCCGCGCTTCAAGGCGCAGCGCAACGGCGTGATCCTGAACATCGCCAGCACCGCCGGCGTGAGCCCGCGGCCGCGGCTGAGCTGGTACAACGCGAGCAAGGGCTGGGTCATCACCGCGACGCGCGCGATGGCGGTCGAGCTCGCGCCCTTCGGCGTGCGCGTGGTCGCACTGAACCCGGTCGCGGGCGAGACGCCGCTGCTGAAGACCTTCATGGGCGAGGACACGCCCGAGATGCGCGCGAAGTTCCTCGCGACGATCCCGCTCGGCCGCTTCTCGACGCCCGAAGACCTCGGCAATGCCGCCTGCTTCCTGTGCAGCGACGAGGCCTCGATGATCACCGGCGTCGCGATGGAAGTCGACGGCGGGCGCTGCATCTGAGCGGGCCGCTGCGGGTGCTGCTGCGACGCCGGGAGGTCTGCCTGCCGACGATCTGGGGCTGGCTGCTGATCCTCGCGGCCGCCGCCGCGATGGCCTGCGCGCTGGCGATCGAGGCCTACGACCTGCTCGCGCCGCAGCAGCCCGCACGCGGCCCCGGCGGCGCGGGCGCACGCACGCTCGTCGTCGAAGGCTGGCTCGGCCGCGCCGACCTCGAGCAGGCCGCCGTGCTGCTGCGCGGCGGGCAGTACCAGCGCGTGCTGACGACCGGCGGCCCGATCGAGCCGGAGATCGATGCCGGCGGTTGGCAGACCTTCGCGCAGCGAGCGGCGGCGCTGCTGCGTGCGCAGCCCATTGCCGACGTGCCGGTCATCGCGCTGCCGGCGCCGGCCTCGGCGCAGGAGCGCAGCTACCTGAGCGCGGTGATGGTGCGCGACTGGGCGCAGCGCTCGGGCACCCGGCTGGAGGCGATCGACCTGTTCTCGGCCGGCGTGCACGCGCGCCGTTCGTGGCTGGTCTATCGGATGGCGCTCGGCGACGCGGTCGAGGTCGGCGTGATCGCGGCGCGCCCGACCGAGATCGACGCACGGCACTGGTGGACGAGCAGCGAGGGTGCGAAGACGACGATCGGCGAGGCGCTGAGCCTGGCCTGGACCAAGTTCTGCTTCTGGCCCGGCGCGCCGGGCTCGCACGAGGAGCGCTGGGCCGTGCCGCCGCCGAGCCGGCCCTGACGGCGGCCCCCCCCTACGTCGCTGCCGGCGTGTTCCGCCACACCACGATCGCGAACAGCAGAACCGCGACGCCGACCAGCATCGACACCGCACCCAGCGCCGGCTCGACCGCCTTGACGCCGCGGAAGAACAGCGCCAGCAGCAGCATCTGCAGGAAATGCGCGGGCACGTAGATCCAGAAGTGCAGCTTGGCCAGGGTCGTCGTGGTCGCGGCCGGCACGAGACGGTAGAACATGCCGAACAAGGCCATCGACACCCAGCCGAGCAGGTTGAGGTGCGCATGCACCGGGGCCATCGAGTGGTCGTTGCTGGCGGCCATGAACAGGCCCAGGCTCACGCCGCAGATCAGGTACAGAACCGCCAAACGCAAAAACCAGTTGCTCATGTTGGGCACGGAAATCACCTCGCGTTGAAGCTGTAAGAAAACGTGTCGGATCCTACATGGACCGGACGGTTTCTCCTACCGGCGCGTGCCCTCCCGTCGCGTTGGCGGGCCCTAGGCGAGCGCGTCGTCCAGCACCTCGATCCAGTGCCGCACCGGCGTGCCGGTGCCGGTCTGCAGGTGCTGGATGCAGCCGATGTTCGCGGAGACGATGGTCTGCGCGTCGAGCGGTGCGAGGTTTTCCAGCTTGCGGTCGCGCAGCCGGTACGCGAGCTCGGGCTGCAGCACCGAGTACGTGCCGGCCGAACCGCAGCACAGGTGGCTCTCGCTGGGCGCCACGCGCACGTCGAAGCCGAGCGCGTTCAGATGCGCCTCGACGCCGCCGCGCAGCTGCTGGCCGTGCTGCAGCGTGCAGGGCGGGTGGAACGCGAGCCGGGTCGACGTGCCGTGCAGCCGGACCTTGGTCTTGAGCCGCGGCACCAGGTCCGGCAGCAGCTCGCTGAGGTCGCGCGTCAGCTCACCGATGCGCCTGGCCTTGTCGGCATAGGCCGGGTCGCGTGCCAGCGCGTGGCCGTAGTCCTTGACGGTCACGCCGCAGCCTGAGGCGTTCATCACGATCGCCTCGATGCCGGCCAGCGCGCCCGGCCCACCCGAAATCAACGGCCACCAGGCGTCGATGTTGCGGCGCATGTCGGCCAGCCCGCCTTCGGTGTCGTTCAGGTGGGTGCGGATCGCGCCGCAGCAGCCGGCCTCGTCGGCGACGACGGTCTGGATGCCGGCGGCGTCGAGCACGCGTGCGGTCGCGCTGTTGATGTTGGGCATCATCGCCGGCTGCACGCAGCCCATCAGCATCAGCACCTTGCGCGGGTGCGTGCGCGTCGGCCACTGGTGCGCGCGCGGGCCGGGCTTGCCCGGCACCTTGTTCTTCAGCGCCGCCGGCACCAGCGGGCGCAGCGCCTGGCCGAGCTTCATCGCCGGCGCGAACAGCGGCGAGGTCAGCCCCTCCTTGAGCAGCCAGCGCGTCGCTTTCTCGCGCGTCGGCCGCTCGACGCGGTCGTCGACGATCGGGCGCACGATGTCGATCAGGTGGCCGTACTGCACCCCGGACGGGCAGGTGCTCTCGCAGTTGCGGCAGGTCAGGCAGCGGTCCAGGTGCAGCTGGGTGCTGCGCGTCGGCACGTGCCCTTCGAGCACCTGCTTCATCAGGTAGATGCGACCGCGCGGGCCGTCGAGCTCGTCGCCGAGCAACTGGTAGGTCGGGCAGGTCGCGGTGCAGAAGCCGCAGTGCACGCACTTGCGCAGGATCGCCTCGGCGGCGTCGCCCTCGGGGGTGCCTTTGAACTGGGGGGCGAGGTGGGTCTGCATCGTGGCCAGGGGATTCGTGTTCTTGGACAGCGGGAGGGCCGGGCTCAGAGGCCCGGGTAGAGCCGGCCGGGGTTGAACACGCCCGCCGGGTCGAACGACTTCTTCAGCTCGCGGTGGATGCGGTCCAGCGGCGAGCGCAGCGGCGCGAACGCGCCGGGCGACTTGTCGCGCGCCGCGAACAGCGTGGCGTGGCCGCCGACGCGCGCGGTCGCGTCGCGCACCACGGCGGCCGGCGCGGCGCTGCACAGCCAGCGCTGCGCGCCGCCCCATTCGACCATCAGTTCGCCCGGCAGCGCGAGCACCGGCGCCGTGGACGGCACCGACAGGCGCCACAGCGAGGCGCCGCCGGCCACCGCCGCCCGGGCCGCGACGAAGAACTCGTCGGTGTGGTCGCGCAGGCCTTCCCAGAACGGCGACGCGTGCTCGGGTTCGACCACGTCGCCGCCGAGCCGCACGCGCGCCGCCTGCACCGCGGCGAGCGCGCCGCGC
The DNA here is from genome assembly GCA_043725365.1 of Rhizobacter sp. Lineage (GTDB taxonomy): Bacteria > Pseudomonadota > Gammaproteobacteria > Burkholderiales > Burkholderiaceae_C > LMDS01. Next base: position 5,240 of record JAYSLR010000177.1, read on the forward strand.
AGGCGCAGGATCAGGTTGCCGTCCCACCAGGCGCTGGCGTTCAGCGGGATCGGCATGCCGCCCCAGTCGTTGAGCTGGGCGAGCGCGCTGGCCTGGTCCATCTCGAGCCGCAGCGTCACGGTCGCGGGCGCGACCGGCATCACCTTCAACGAGACCTCGAGGATCACGCCCAGCGTGCCCAGCGAACCGGCGAGCAGGCGCGAGACGTCGTAGCCCGCGACGTTCTTCATCACCTGGCCGCCGAAGGTCAGCACCTCGCCCCTGCCGTTCAGCATCGTCGCGCCCAGCACGTGGTCGCGCACCGACCCGACGGCCGCGCGTGCCGGCCCCGACAGGCCGGCCGCGACCATGCCGCCGACGGTCGCGCCGCGGCGGCGCGGGCTCAGCGCGGCGGCCTCGGGGCTGTACGCGAAGTGCGGCGGCTCGAACGGCAGGCACTGGCCCTTGGTCGCGAGCAGCGCCTCGAGTTCGGCGAGCAGCGTGCCGCAGCGCGTCGTGACGACGAGCTCGGTCGGCTCGTAGCTCGAGGTGCCCTCGAGCACCCGCGTGTCGAGCGCCTCGCCCTGAGGCGCCTCGCCGTAGAAGTCCTTGGTGCCGCCGCCGCGGATGCACAGCTGCGCGCCGGCCTCGCGGGCCGATTGCACGCGATCGATCAGGACTTGCAGCGCGGGGTCGTTGGGGCTCATGCGGGGCGTGATTCGAGGTCAGAAACGCGGGATGTCGGCGAACGGCAGCAGCCCGCGCCGGACGTGCATCTTGCCGTACTCGGCGCAGCGCGCCAGCGACGGGATCGCCTTGCCGGGGTTGAGCAGTTCCTTCGGGTCGAACGCGCGCTTCAGCGCGAGCATCTGCTCGCGTTCGGCGGGCGCGAACTGCACGCACATCGCCGAGAGCTTCTCGATGCCCACGCCGTGCTCGCCCGACACCGTGCCGCCCATCGCGACGCTGGTCTCGAGGATGTCGGCACCGAACTGCTCGCAGCGGTGCAGCTCGTCGGCGTCGTTGGCGTCGAACATGATCAGCGGGTGCAGGTTGCCGTCGCCGGCGTGAAAGACGTTCAGGCAGCGCAGCCGGTAGCGCTTCTCCATCTCGGCGATCGCGATCAGGATGTCGGACAGGCGCTTGCGCGGGATCGTCGAGTCCATGCACATGTAGTCCGGGCTCAGGCGCCCGGTCGCCGGGAACGCGTTCTTGCGCCCGCTCCAGAACTTCAGGCGCTGCGCCTCGCTCTCGCTGACCTCGATGCGCGTCGCGCCGCTCGCATCGAGCACGGCTTCCATGCGGCTGACCTCTTCGGCCACCTCCTCGGGTGTGCCGTCGCTCTCGCACAGCAGGATCGCGACCGCGTCGAGGTCGTAGCCGGCATGGACGAAGTCCTCGACCGCGGCGGTCATCGGCTTGTCCATCATCTCGAGGCCCGCCGGGATGATGCCGGCGGCGATCACGTTCGCGACCGCGTCGCCGGCCTTGCGGATGTCGTCGAAGCTGGCCATGATGCAGCGCGCCAGCTGCGGCTTGGGCACCAGCTTGACGGTGACCTCGAGCGTCACCGCGAGCATGCCCTCGCTGCCGACCAGGATCGTCATCAGGTCCAGCCCGGCGCAGTCGAGCGCCTCGGAACCGAACTCGACCGCCTCGCCGCTCACGCTGAACCCGCGCACGCGCAGCACGTTGTGCAAGGTCAGACCGTACTTCAGGCAGTGCACGCCGCCCGAGTTCTCGGCCACGTTGCCGCCGATCGTGCAGGCGATCTGGCTGCTCGGGTCGGGCGCGTAGTACAGGCCGTACGGCGCGGCCGCCTCGCTGATCGCGAGGTTGCGCACGCCGCACTGGACGACCGCGGTGCGTGCGGTCGCATCGATCTTCACGATCCGGTTGAACTTGGCCAGGCTCAGCGTCACGCCCAGGCGGTGCGGCAGCGCGCCGCCCGACAGCCCGGTGCCGGCGCCGCGCGCGACCACCGGCACGTTCAGCCGGTGGCATTCGCGCAGCACGGCCGCGACCTCGCCTTCCGTCTCGGGCAGGGCCACGACCAGCGGCTGCTCGCGGTACGCGGTCAGGCCATCGCACTCGTAGGGGATGGTGTCCTCGCGGTGCCACAGCAACGCGTGCGCCGGCAGCACGGTCGCCAGCGCGGCGACCACCTCGGTCTGGCGGCGTGCGCGGTCGTCGAGCTCGATCGTCAAGGTGTCGGGCAACGGGGCGTTCACGGTTTCTCCTTCGCGCAGGGCACGTGGCGGTACGAGCAATGATCGGGCGGCAGGCGCGGGTGGTCGAACTCGCCGCGCCGCGTCAGGCCGATGCGTTCCATCGCCGCGATCGACGCGCGATTGTCCCGCGTGTCGATCGCGATGATCCGCGGCAGCGTCGCGACCTCGAAACCATCGCGCCGCGTCACGCGCGCACCGTGGATCACGACATCGCCCCGCCGCGCCGGAACACCGTCAGCACGCCGGTGTAGCCGTAGAGATGGCGGCGCGCGATCTCGCCGGCGGCGAAGAAGCCGACCAGCGGCACGTCGCCGAGTGCGTGGCGCACGAGTGCCAGCTCGGCCGAGGGCGCACCGAAGTGCGCGCCGCCGCGCCCCGAGCAGCTGACGTAGATCGCGCCGGCGATACCGGACGACCCCGCCGCGCCGATCTCGGCGGCGCGCGCATCCTTCAGCGCGAGCGCGGAGGGCAGCGGCAGCGCCTCGGTCTCGACCTCTTCGCGCACCTCGGCGCAGATGCGCATCAGGTCGCGCCGCGCCGCCTCGACGTGGCGGGCGCAGAACGCCAGCCGCATGCCGCGCTCGGCGGTGTCGGCGATCGCGATGCCGCGTCGCGCCGGGTCCAGGCCGATCAGGTGGCGCACGCGCGTGTCGGCACCGAAGGCGCGCGCGCTCGCGCTGTGCCGTGCGATCGTGTCGAACGCGCTGCGCGTGGCCGCGTCCTCGGGCGGGCTGCCCGGCTCGCCGGCATCGCTCAGACCGACCAGCACCTGGCGCAGCTTCGGCAGCGCGGCGCGCGCATCGACGCCCTGCAGCCCGACGTCGCGCAGCAGGCAGTCGAGCGCCGGCTCGCCGTCGAGCTCGAGGATCAGGTTGCGTTCGGCGGCGGTGACGACACGCTGCGGCCCGACCGGCTGGCAGCCCTGCGTGACGCGCGAGACCAGCGCCACGCTGCGGTCGAACGCGACGCCCGACAGCCCGCCGGCGAGCGCGTTGCCGGCGATGTGCAGCGGCCGCGACGGCGCCGATGCGAGGCCGCCGAACAGGTAGCCGGTCGCGGTGCGCGCGCTCATGTCGTGGATCAGCTCGGCCAGGTCGGCGGCGCCCGGGTCGGCGTGGACGTTCGCGGTGTGCGCGTCGAAGCCGGCGAGCGGCCGTGCGCCCGAGAACACGCGGAAGTGCGCGGGCGCCAGGTCGGTCAGCATCAGCGCGAGCGCCGGTTCGTCGACGTACTCGACGCCGCCGGCGGCGATGCCGGCCGCGGTCGTGCCGACCCATTCGACGCCGGGCCAGCGCTGGCGCAGATCGCCGACCAGCGCATCGACATGCGGTGCGAAGGCGTCCGTCAGGTAGACCCAGCCCAGCGTCGGTG
>JAYSLR010000178.1:0-9355 GCA_043725365.1 Rhizobacter sp.
GCATCGCGCAGGACACGATCGCGATGGCGATCAACGACCTGATCACGGTCGGCGCCACGCCGCTGGTCGTGCAGGCCTACTGGGCCGCCGGCGGCTCCGACTGGTTCGCCGACGCGCAGCGCTCGCACGCACTCGTCGACGGCTGGAAGCGCGCCTGCGACACCTGCCGTGTCGCCTGGGGCGGCGGCGAGACGCCGGCGCTGGCCGGCATCGTCGCCGACGGCCGGATCGACCTCGCGGCCGCCTGCACCGGCCTGGTCAACCCGAAGTCGCGGCTGTCGCTGGGCGAGCGGCTGGCGCCCGGCGACGCCATCGTGCTGCTGGCCTCCAGCGGCATCCACGCGAACGGGCTGAGCCTGGCGCGCAAGCTGGTCGAACGCCTGCCGCAGGGCTACCTGACCGAGGTCGAGCCCGGCCTGAGCTACGGCGACGCGCTGCTCGCGCCGACGCTGCTGTACTCGCCCGTCACCGAGGCGCTGTTCGCGGCCGGCATCACGCCGCGCTACTGCGCCAACATCACCGGCCACGGCTGGCGCAAGCTGCTGCGCCACCCGGCCGAGCACCGCTACCGCATCCACACGGTGCCGGCCGTGCCGCCGGTGCTGAAGTTCATCCAGCGCCACGCGCAGCAGGACGACCGCGAGGCCTACAGCACGCTCAACATGGGCGCCGGCTTCGCGATCTTCGTGGCCGCCGCGGACGCGCAGCGCACCGTCGAGGTCGCACGCGCACAAGGCGTCGGGGCGCTGGTGGCCGGTGCGGTCGAGGCCGGGCCGAAGGAACTGCTGATCGAGCCGCTGAACATCCGCTTCGGGAACGACGACCTGCAACTGCGCTGAGGACCCGCTCGTGCCCGGTTCGCGCCTGCACCTGCTGCTCGCCGCGCTGTGCTTCGCGCTGCTGAGCGGCTGCGCCGGCGTGCTGCCGCAGGTCGAGCGCACGCCGTCGCACGCGCTCGTCGCCGACGCCGATGCGCCGCTCGCGGCGGCGGCGCGCGCCGCGAACCTCCCGCCCGGCCAATCGGGCGTGTGGCCGCTGCTGCAGGGCAGCTACGCGCTGGACGCACGGCTGGCGATGATCGAGCATGCGCGCCGCTCGCTCGACCTGCAGTACTACCTGATCGCCAACGACTCGTCAGGCCGGCCGTTGCTGCGCGCGCTGCGCGACGCGGCCGCCCGCGGCGTGCGTGTGCGCCTGCTGCTCGATGACCTGTACACGGTCGACCTGGACCGCCTGCTGCTCGGTCTGGCCGCCACGCCGAACATCGAGGTGCGGCTGTTCAACCCGATCCCGACCGCGCGCGACTCGTCGCTCGGTCGGCTGGTCGCGCTCGTGTCCGACTTCAAGCGCCTGAACCACCGCATGCACAACAAGCTGTTCATCGCCGACGGCGTGATGGCGGTCGTGGGCGGGCGCAACCTGGCCGACGACTACTTCCTGCGTGGCGCGCAGACCAACTTCATCGACTTCGACGTGCTGCTGACCGGCGCCGTCGTGCCCGATCTGGGCCGCTGGTTCGATCGGTACTGGAACAGCACGCAGGTCTACCCGATCCAGGACATCGAGCGCGCCGCGGGGCGGGCGCCCGAGGCGTCGGAGGCGGCGCGCGCGGCATTCGACGCCGCGACCCGCGACGACCCGCGGCCCGAGGTGCCGATGGCACCCGACTTCTTCGGTGCGGCCGCGTTCAGCACCGGACTGGCGCAACACAGCCTGCAGTTCCTCGCGGCGCCGGGCTTCGCCTACGCCGACTCGCCGGACAAGATCGACCCGGCCCGCTTCAGCATCGCCAGCGAGGACACGCTGACGCACCGCTTCCTGCAGCAACTCGGCGACACCCGCTCCGAGGCGGTGCTGTTCTCGCCCTATTTCATCCCGGGCCGGCAAGCAACCGAGCGCATCGCCAAGCTGCGCGCCGACGGCGTCGTGGTGCGCGTCGTGACCAACTCATTGGCGGTCAGCGACGTACCGCTGGTCAGCGTCGGCTTCGAGCGCCACCAGACCGAGCTGCTGCGCCTGGGCGTCGACCTGTACGAGCTGAGCTCGAACCGCCTCAAGCTCGACCGCACGCTCAAGGGCCTGTTCGGTTCGACGACCGGCCGGCTGCACGCGAAGATCGCGTTCCTGGATCGCGAGCACGTGCTCGTGGGTTCGATGAACCTGGACCCGCGCTCGACCCACATCAACACCGAGATCGGCGTGCGGATCGAGAGCCCGAGGCTTGCCGAGATGGTGCTCGGCGCCTTCAAGGTCGACTCGATGGCGGGCGTGTACCAGGTGAAGCTGCGGCGCGGCGGCGGGGTGCGCTGGGTGGCGGCGGATGCCGGCCACCCCGAGGACCTCGATGTCGACCCCGACACCAGCCTGTGGCAGCGCGCCCGGCTGATGCTGCTGTCCCTGTTCGTGCCCGAGAGCCAGCTCTGAGGTCGATGCCGGCGTGAGGCCATCGCTGGTCGCCTAGAATAGCAATTGACGGGCCTCCCCGCATGGAAGCGCGGCCAACCGGGTCAGGTCGGGAACGAAGCAGCCCCAACCGTTGCGACCAGTGCCGGGGTCAGGCTCGTCACCCTTCTCCCTTGAAACCCAGTACCGGCGCGGGCCCCAGCAGGGGCGCGGCTTCCCGGCCTGTTCGTGTGTCAGTCTGATGTGTCACTTTGGTCAACCGAGATGAGCAAGACCGACAACATGGCCAAGCTGCCCGGACTGTTCCAACGCGCAGGCGTCTGGACCCTTCGAGTGATGATCCCCCCATGCCATCAATGGGCGGCCCGATGGCTAGCCTGGGTGAGCTGGCAGGGGGCTGGTTCAGGCTCCTGCATGGTCGACCGCTAAGACCTCCGGCGCAGGGCTGACAAGACCCTTCAGAGTAGCGCCCTGGTATCGCTTACTCGACGAATCTGGCCAGAGTAGCGGGTCCCAAGCGCCCCACCGACTTCCGCGTGCCTGCCGTGACGTTCGCACTCCTGCGCCGCGCTGTCCCCAATAGACTTAGGGAAACGCAAAGCAGAAGGATGACGGATGGCGCGAAGAAGAACATTCCGGAGCCGGGCACGCGAGGAGCAAAGTCACACACAGACCTTGGGGAAGGCGGTCGCGGCGGTGCTGATCGGCCTCGCGCTCTTGATGGCCCCCTCCTTCATCGGCAATCCGATACTCAAGGCAGCGCTGACACCCCTTCGCGCCATCGGCTGGTTCATGCTGATTGGCGGCGGCGCGATAGCGCTGCTCGGCTTCTTGACTAGCAAGCGTCAGACCGGGAGCGGATACGATGCCTCGCTGTCAAAGGGTCGTGATTTGGACAGTGGGCCCTCCGGGCCCATGCCACCGCGTTTCAACCGCGTGCTTACGGACACGGATGAAGCGAAAGCATTCAACCCTGCCCGATCAGCCACAGTGAAGGTTGGCACTGAGGCCCCGGGGCGTGTGTCACCGCGTGTCAACGGCATGCTCAGGGACACAGTTGAAGCGAAAGCGTTCTACGCTGCACGATCAGCGACAGTGGAGGTTGACATCGAGGCCCCCGGGCGACCAATGGAGTGGTCGTCGTCAGTGTTCGACCTGATCGAGTGGCGACGCTTCGAGGCCCTATGCGAGCGCCTGTTTGCGCAAGCGGGCTTCGAGACCAAATCGCAGTCGCATGGGGCCGACGAAGGAATCGACATCTGGCTTTTCTCGAAAACGCAGCCCGACACCGCCGTCAGCCTGGTCCAGTGCAAGTGCTGGACCACGCGGCCTGTGAAGGTCGCGGAGGTCCGTGCACTCCTGGGCTCCATGGCCGCCAAGAAGGTCCAGCGCGGCGTGTTCGCGACGACTTCTCGGTTCTCAGCGGACGCGGCGCAGTTCTGCAAGGACAACGGCATTCACGCGCTGGACCGCACTGGCCTGCTTGGTCTGATCGGACAGCGCACGGCGGAGCAGCAGCGGGAACTGCTGGCGGTCGCCACCGAGGGCAAGTTCTGGGTGCCGACTTGTGCCAGTTGCGGCATCAAGATGGTTCGTCGACCGCCCAAGGCGGCCCGAAGCGGCTTCTGGGGCTGCTTGAACTACCCGCGGTGTCGGACAGTCATTAACGGCTAACCTCGCGAAGGCAGCGTGCGCCCACCGCACGGCGGTGCCATCGACGATACTGGCCAGCGTGGCGGCGTCCCTATCCCCCTCCCGCCAGGTTTGTAGGCATGCGGATCCCCAGACCGCGCAAACCGCCCATAGCTGCCCCGCGGCCCGCGGGTACACGACCCTTCGACCGCTCTAAATCACGTGACACTCAATGTTCAGACATTGCGTCGGTGACGGTGGCGTCCAGCGCCGCGCCAATTACGGCTCCGATGTGCTTCACGTACAGGCTTACCTGCGGTCCCTGGCCGGAGGCGACGACGAACTCTGAACTGGTCGAGGCCGACCCGTGGTTGATATCGTCAGTCGACAATGCGCGACGCTCGCCTCGCCAACCGTGAAGGGCGCGTCGGCTCGTAATCGGCATGACAACGCACTCAATGTCATCTTCAATGCTGAACAGCGGGCACACCCCTGCGCTAGACCTAATGCCCCAAGCAACTCCATCCCCAAGAATCAGTGGGTCCGAATGGTCTTCTACAGCGTACGAGAAGCTCGCGAGATGAGTAGTTCGCTCCTCCGGTGTTGGGCTCTGCAATGCGACTCGGGCATGCGCCCTGCGCACGATTTGTGGGAGGCCCACTAGAACCGCCGACAGAAAATCGACACCTCCGGCGGCGTTGAAGGATTCCCTGTCAAGGGATTGGATGCTCACAGCGGCTTTACGGTACGCATATGCAAGAACCCATGACCGCATCGGATGTCCGCGAAAGATGGCAAGTCCAACCGGGCCCGACTGTCGAAGAACCCCTTTGTCGATCTCGTCCTCGATAAGGCCCGGATTGTCGCGGAGGTGTGTGCTCATCATCGACCTCAGCTCAAGCGGGTCGTCCATCCGCCTCCTCAAATGAGACACGGCAAGGCGCCCGAGATCCTCCATAAATCGTCGCATCGCTCGTGTCCGTGAGGTGAAATGCGAAATGACCGAGGCCGCCGCCTGGCTATCGCAAGTTCCGGCTGGCATGGTGGTCATCCTACGAAGCAACTGCTCGATCCGGGGCTCCTCTCTCGTAATCGCCTCGTCTGCGGTACCTGGACCGGGCACCCCGTAAAACATCCCCTCAACGCCCACGCCCGTGATGTTCACCCCGAACGGCTCGCGGTCCTTCCTCCCTACCCAAACGCCCTCGTTCGCGTCCGCGAATCCAAGGAGAAGCATTCTCGGAATGAAGTGCTGTCTCTTGCCGGCCAACAGGCGCCTCCAGATGTGGTGCGTATCTCATGCTACAGCGGTGGCACGGCAGTCCGAAACTGTGTATCGAAGGTTCTCTGAACTCCGCTGGAACCCGCGCCAATCCTAGGTTTCGGGCCACCTCAGGTGAGGGTCAGGCTCGTCATGCGCCTCGGGCCCTCGCGGGCCGGCCACCCCTCACACGACGGCGCGCGCCCGCCCCGGCTTTCTGTCCCCTTCGGCCAGTTCGTCGTGCGCCTCCAGCGGCGGCACGGTGTCGTCCCAGGCGGTCGAGTGGAAGCTGCGGTTCGGGCCGGCGTCGAGCCAGGCCGCCCGGCCGCGCCGCAGGCGCTGCTCACGCCGCGACAGCAGCCAGTCCCCGAGCAGCCAGGCGGCGACGGCGGCGATGACGATCAGGACGGCTGTCAGCATGTGGGCTCCCCGGTGCGGCCGTGCCTGCGGATCGGCCGGCGGTCAGGCGCGAATCTACGCCACCTCGGGCCCGAGTTCACCCCTCGAATGAAGGTCGGTGTGCCGGCCGCACCCGCTCGATCCCGACGCGGCCACGGCGCGAACTCCTACGCCCGCGGCGTGGTCGGCCCCCGACACTGGCCCGAGCCCGGGCGTGGCACGCCGTGCCCGGTTCACCTTGCCAAGGAGAAGCCATGAAGCATCGAATTCCTTCCGCCCGTCTGTCGCTCGCCGCGCTGGCGGTCACCGCGCTGTTCAGCTCCGCCGCCCGCGCCGACCTGATACCGCTCGACCCCGTCGATTTCTCCGGCACCGGCCTCGGCGCGGTGAACACGGTCCTGACGATCGCGAGCCCGGACAGTTCGAGCACCGAAACCGGCAGCGTCGCCTGGGACGGCACGGCCGACGTGTTGGGCGGCAACGTCAAGACCGGCGCCTCGCAGACCCTCACGCGCACGCTGGGCGATCTGGGCGTGCTGTCGGCCGACTCGCTGCGGGTGGTGTTCAACGCCTCCGAACCCGGCGGCATCGCGAACGGCATCACGCTGGACGCACTGACCTTCTCGGCCTACGCGCCGACGACCGGCAGCCTGATCTTCAGCGCCAGCCTGCTGGCACCGATCGCCTACCCGGACACCTTCAACGGCGCCGGCAATTCGGGCTTCGTGTTCGGATTGAACAGCGCCGAAGCCACCGAGTTCGCCGCGGCCGTCACCGCCTCCGGCTTCTCGTTCGATGCGATCCGCGCCGGCCTGTCGGCCAGCGCGAGCAACGCGACCGGCGGCAACGAGACCTTCTTCGTCGCCGACTCGGGCGCGGTCGCGGCTGTGCCCGAGCCGCAGACCTATGCGTTGCTGCTGGCCGGCCTCGGCGCGGTCGGTTTCGTCGCCCGCCGCGACCGCCGCAAGGACTGACGCACCCGGCGGTGCATGGCGTCAGGCGACCTGCTTGAACGCCATCACCGCCTGGTTGCGCAGCGTGCGCAGCAGCGACAGTTCCTTCTCGCCCAGCGCGATCCCGCCGGGCTGGGCCTTGTCGGCGTAGATCAGCGCGAACGGCGCACCCTTCATCTGCATCGGCAGCAGCAGGAAGGCCGGTGCGTTCACCTGCGCCCGGTACCAGGCCGGCAGCCGCGCGCCGATGTGCGCAACGGTCGCGTCGGTGATCAGGGTGTCGGCACCCTTGATGCAGACCGCGGCGAACAGGTCGCCGCCGGTCTTCAGCGGCACCTTGAAGCACTTGGCGACCTCTTCGGCGCCCTCGCCCAGGCCGAAGCGGCCGGTCAGCGTCTCGGTCTTCGGGTCGCGCAGGCAGAACACGATGCGGCGGAATCCGAGCGCACGGTACATGGTCTCGAGGATCATGCGCAGCACGTCGTTGAGCTTGAAGTTCTCGACCATCGTGTTGGTGATGTCCTGGATGCCCGCGGCCAGCACCTCGGCGGCGTTCTCCATCGCCGTGCGCGGCGCCTGCTGCTCGACCGTGATCGTCGCCTGCAGCGAGTGCGGAACCAGAGAATCGTGGTCCTTGGCCTCGGCCGCGGTGCCCGCGGCGGCGGGTGGCGCGAACAGCCGGCGCGCCGGCGACCTCGGGCCGACCTGCAGGTTCATCGCCTGCGCCATCTGCACCAGCCGCTGCTGGGCGGTCTCGGCCGCGGCCTGGATCGCGCCGGCGCTGACGCCGAGCGTGCGCGCATAGCGTTTCGCGACGTCGGCGACGCGCGCCGTCGCGTGCTCGGGCTCGGACTTCAGGAGTGCGTCGGTGATCTGGTTCGCGGCCAGGGTCAGCCAGCGCAGCCGCTCGACCGCGTCCAGCGGCTCGCGCGTCGGCGGCTCGCCGCCGGGCTTGCGCATGCAGCCCTGCAATGCCGGGGGCAGGCCCCAGGCCTTGGCAACGCCGAGACCGAGCGCCTCGAAGCTCAGGCCGAGCACGCTGACCGAGGCTGCGTCTTCGCCGCCCTGCGCGGCGCCGGCGACGATGCCGCGAACCTGCCGCGCCTCGTCCGGGAAGTAGTACTCGGTCAGCAAGCGCCCGAGGTTCTGGAACATGGCGCCGATGAAGGCCTCTTCGCCGGCACGCGTCACGCCGCCGAGCTCGCTCGCGACCATGCCGGCCATCAGCGCGCGCAGGAACTCCTCCTTCAGCTGGTTCGCGTGCCCCTTGTCGTGCATGTGCTCGAGCAGCACCAGGCTCATCGCCAGGTTGCGGATGCCGGCGAAGCCGATCAGCGCGACCGCGCGCGAGACGGTGCTGATGTTGCCCCCGGCGTTCGAGAAGTGCGCGGTGTTCACCAGCCGCAGCAGCTTGTTGGTCAGCGCGACGTCCTTCAGGATCTCGCTCGACAGGCTCGCCAGACTCTCGTTCTCGGAGTTGGCGACGCGCTGGATGCGCGCGACCGAATCCGACAGCGCCGGGAAGTCGCTCTTGTGGCGCATCCGGCGCAGCAGGAAGTCGAGCGTGCCGTTCTGCCCCGGGCCGGATGGACTCGCCTCGGTCAGGACCGGCGCCGGCGTCAGCCAGCCCTGCAGCGATTCGCGCAGCGCGGCCGCGTTCGGCCAGCGGCGCGCCGGGTCGCGCTCGAGCGCGCGACGCAGCACCGCGCGCAGCGCGTCATCGACCGCGGACGACAAGCCCTCGGGCAGCGCCAGATCCTCATTGGCAATGCGGTGCATGGCGCGGAACGGGTCGCGCTCGTCCACCAGCTTGGCGCCGCTGAGCATCTCGACCAGCACCAGGCCGGCCGAGAACACATCCATCGCCGCGGTCGGCAGCCCGCCCTGGGTGGCCTCGGGCGACATGTAGCCGGGTGTGCCGACGACCTGGTCGAGGTTGCCCGGGTCGTTGAGCCGCGCGGCGATGCCGAAGTCCATCACGCGCGCCCGGCCGCTCGCATCGACCAGGATGTTGGACGGCTTCAGGTCGCGGTGCACGATGCCCGCGGCATGCGCCGCGTGCAGCGCGTCGAGCACGCCCAGCATCAGCGAGCAGGCTCCGGTGGCCGGCAGCGCGCCGTGCGCCTTCAGGTGCTGTGTCAGCGTCGGCCCCGGCACGTACTCGAACACGAGGTACGGCTGCTCACCGTGCAGGTCGGCCTCGAACACCGGCACGATGTTCGGGTGCGTCAGGCGGCTCACGCTGCGCGCCTCGCGCAGCCACTGCCCGACCGTGACCGGGTCGGCCGCGGCATCCGGGTGCATCACCTTGACCGCAACCTCGCGTTCGAGGCGCTTGTCGAAGCCGAGCCAGACGGTCGCCTGCGCGCCCTCGCCCAGCACGCGCCTGAGCTCGAAACGGCCGAGGATCATTCGGTGGCCGGCGTGTGGTCGGGGCGGGCGGCGGCGCTGCCGACGTCGCTGGTCGGCCGGTCACCGCGCCGCGCCTGCGGCAGCGGCACGCCGCGGCGCAGCGCTTCGCGTGCGCTTTGCAGCGCGTCGCCGAGGTCGCGCGGGCTGATCGCGAGCGCGCGCCCGTAGCGCTGCGCGACCTGGCCGATCGCGGCGACAGCACGCGCGCCGCCGAGTGCGCCGGCCGCATCGACCGCGTCGTTCGCCGCCGTCGCCGTCAGGCGCAGCACCTCGGCATCGGTATCGGGCTTTCGCA
>JAYSLR010000179.1:0-5321 GCA_043725365.1 Rhizobacter sp.
CGCAGCGCTTCGGCCAGCAGGTTCGACGCGGCCACGGCATCCTGGATCGCCAAGTTGATGCCCACACCACCGACCGGCGACATCGCGTGTGCCGCGTCGCCGATGCACAGCAGCCGGTCGCGGTACCAGCGCGGCATGCGGCTGATCTGCACGCTGAGCAGCCTGACATCGTCCCAGCTCGTCAGCGTCGCCGCGGCCGCGGCGAGGAAGGGCGCGATCGCGCACAGCCGCGCGCGAAACGCCTCGATCCCCTGCGCTTGCAGCGCCTCCTGCCGGCCCTTCGGGATGACGAACGCGCACTGCCAGTAGTCGTCGCGGTTCAAGGTGACCAGCATCGCGCCGGGCCGGATGGTGCCGCCGGTGCGCGACGGATCGCGCGCGGCGTCGCGCGGCACGCGGAACCAGAGCACGTCGATCGGCGCGCCCAGATCTTCGCTCGCGAGGCCGGCGCTGCCGCGCAAGGTGGTGTGGCGGCCGTCGGCGGCGACCACGAGGTCGGCGCGGATCGCGAAGCCGCCCTGCGCGGTCTGCACGTTCACGCCGACCACGCGGGCCCCTTCCTCGATCACGCCGAGCGCCTTCGCGCCCATGCGCAGCGAGAAGTTCGGCAACGCGCGCGCCCGATCGGCGATGAAGTCCAGAAAGTCCCATTGCGGGATCAGCACCATGAACGGCCGCGGGGAGGGCAGGTGGGTGAAGTCGGCGATCGTCACGGTCTCGCCGTAGACGTCGCCAGTGAGTTCGCGCACCTCCTGGTGCGGCAGCTCGAGAAAGGCGTCGAGCAGGCCCAGGTCCTGCAGTACCGTGAGCGTCGACGGGTGGATCGTGTCGCCGCGGAAGTCGCGCAGGAAGTCGGTGTGTTTCTCGAGCACGACGACCTCGACCCCGGCGCGCGCCAGCAGGTAGCCCAGCACGAGCCCCGGGCCGCCACCGGCGATAACGCATTCGGTGCGCTGCGAGCGGCTGTCCATGGCGCCATGGTACTTGGCCGTAACATCGCCGCATGGCAAAAGGCACGCAGGTCCTGTTCGGCTTCCACGCGGTCACGGTGCGGCTGAAGTCGGCGCCGGGCTCGGTGATCGAGGTTCACGTCGATGCGACGCGGCGCGACCAGCGCATGCGCCAGTTCGTCGAGCGCGCGCGCGAGGCCGGCGCGAAGCTGGTCGAGAGCGACGACGAGCGCCTGCAGAAGCTGAGCGGCTCGCACCGTCACCAGGGCGTGGCGGCGCGGGTCGAGGCGATCGCCCTGAGCCATTCGCTCGACGACACGCTGGATGCCGTCTCGGGCCCCGCGCTGCTGCTGGTGCTCGACGGCATCACCGACCCGCACAACCTGGGCGCCTGCCTGCGCGTGGCCGACGGTGCCGGCGCGCACGCGGTGATCGCGCCGAAGGACCATGCGGTGGGCGTCAACGCCACGGTCGCGAAGGTCGCCAGCGGCGCGGCCGACACGGTGCCGTACTTCATGGTCACGAACCTGGCGCGCACGCTGAACGAGCTGAAGGAGCGCGACATCCGCGTCATCGGCACCTCGGACGACGCGCCGCGTTCGCTCTACGACCTGGACCTGACCGGCCCGGTCGCGCTGGTGCTCGGCGCCGAGGGCAGCGGCATGCGCCAGCTGACGGCGCGCACCTGCGACGAACTGGTGCGCCTGCCGATGGCCGGCGCGGTCGAGAGCCTGAACGTGTCGGTGGCCAGCGGCGTGTGCCTGTACGAAGCGGTGCGCCAGCGCATCAAGAAGAACTGAAGCAAGCACTGGAGCTCCCATGCCCGTCATCGACGTCAAGCACCCGCTGGTCAAGCACAAGGTCGGCCTGCTGCGCGAGAACGAGATCTCGACCAAGAAGTTCCGCGAGCTGACGAATGAACTCGCGCGGCTGCTGGCCTACGAGGCGACCGCCGATTTCCCGCTCGAGACGACGATGGTCCAGTGCTGGAGCGGCCCGACCGAGGTGCAGCGCATCAGCGGCAAGAAGGTCACGGTCGTGCCGATCCTGCGTGCCGGGCTCGGCATGCTCGACGGCGTGCTCGACATGATCCCGAGCGCGAAGGTCAGCGTCGTGGGGCTGTCGCGCAACCACGAGACGCTGCAGCCCGAGAACTACTTCGAGAAGTTCGTCGGCCAGCTCGACGAGCGCACCGCCATCATCATCGACCCGATGCTCGCGACCGCCGGATCGATGATCGCCACCGTGAGCCTGCTGAAGGCGCGCGGCTGCAAGGACATTCGCGCGCTCGTGCTGGTGGCCGCGCCCGAAGGCGTGGCCGCGCTGCATCGCGCGCACCCCGACGTGCGCTGCTGGACCGCCTCGGTCGACAGTCACCTGAACGAGGTCGGCTACATCATCCCGGGCCTCGGCGACGCGGGCGACAAGATCTTCGGCACGAAGTGACTGCGGGCGGCGCATTGCGCCGCATCCGTTAACCAATCTTGACTCTATATGACTTGCTGCGGTCACACGCGGCTTCTACGCTTGCGGCATGAAGAACCTGCCGTTCGTCCAGCCGCTGGTCCATCGTTGGCGCGAGTCGCCTTCCGGCGTGATTGCGCCGTCCGATGCGCGCCGCCCGTTCCGCCTGTGGATGACCGGGAGCCTCGCGGTGGTGATGGCCGCGATGATCCCGCTGCGTGCCGCGTCCGAGACCGAGCGCGGCCACGCGCTGCGCGTGCTGCGCCACAGCCGCTTCGGCGTCAGCGAGACGCTGCGGCGCATCGAGGTCGCGGCGCGCGATCGGGGCCTGTCGGTGCTCGCGATGGTGCCGGGCGCGCCGCCGGTGCTGGTGCTGGCGGCCTCGATCGGCGGCACGCTGGTCGTGATGAACGATGCCGATTCGCGCCCGGCGATGCCGATGAGCATGATGGTGCGCGAGGCCGCCGGCGGCGGCGCGGACGTGCTGGTCGCCGCGGCCGCCGACGGTGAGGCGGCGCCGGACTGGTCGGAGCTGCCGCGTTCGGTGGTCGACGAACTGCAGGCGCTGGCCGGCGTCGTCGAGCGGGCACTGGGCTGAGGGCGGTTCAGACCCAGCCGAGCGCGCCGACCGCGCTGCCCAGTGCCACCAGCCACATCGGGCTCAGGCGCGTGCGCAGCATCACCAGCACCGTGACGACGATCAGCGCGAGCGCGCCCCAGCGGTGCGCCGGGTTGCGCAGGTAGGGCTCGGCGAGCACCCAGCCGGTCGACAGCAGCAGGCCCAGCGTCAGGGGCGTCAGGCCCGACGTGAAGGCGCGCACGCCGCGCGTTTCGCGGCGCTGCCCGCCCCAGCGCGTGGCCCACAGCGACAGCACGGTCGAGGGCACGAGGATGCCGGTCATCGTCGCCAGCATGCCGAGCGCACCGGCGACGTTCCAGCCCAGCACCGCGACGAACAGCACGTTCGGCCCCGGTGCGGCCTGGGCGAGCGCGATCGACGCGGTGAACTGCGCATCGGTCAGCCAATGGTGCTCGACGACGATGTAGCGGTGCATGTCGGGCACGGTCGTGATCGCGCCGCCGACCGCGAGCAGGCTGAGCACGAGGAAGTGCAGGAACAGGCCGAACAGGTCGGAGGCGTCGAGGTTCATGGCCGCAGCCGCTTCCATGCGATCGCGATCGCGATCGCGCCGAGGCCGAGGACGACCCACACCAGCGGCAGCCGCAGCCATGCCGTGCCGAGGACCGTCAGCGCGGCCAGGCCGAGGCCGATCGGCAAGCCCATCACGTTGCGGCGCAGCGTGACCAGCAGCTTCAGGCCGGTCGACAGGATCAGCCCGGCGGCGACCGCGCCCATGCCGCGCAGTGCGCCGGTGACCATCGGGTAGCGATCGAACTGGACATAGAGCACGGTCAATGCGAGCACGACGACCAGCGGCGCGAGCAGCATGCCGGCGAGCGCGGCCAGCGCGCCGCGCGTGCCGAAACTGCGATCGCCGAACATCAGCGCCAGGTTCACGACGTTCGGGCCGGGCAGCACCTGGCTGACCGCGAGCATCTCGACGAACTCGTCCTTCGTGAGCCAGCGGCGGCGCTCGACGAGCTCGCGCTGCGCGACCGGCAGCACGCCGCCGAAACCCTGCAGCGCGAGCCGGTTGAAGGCGAGGAACAACTCGCGCAGCGAGGCGGGTGCGCCGTGGGTGCCCTGGGGCGTGGCGGTGCTCATGCCGTCACCGCCTGGCGCCGCCCGGCCCGCAGGCTGAGCGCGATCGCCGCCAGCAGCCAGGCCAGCCCGCACCAGTTCAGCGGGCCGTAGCCGCCGTGTGCGATCAGCCATCCGCCGCTGCCCGCGCCGAGCGCCTGCCCGAGGTAGATCGCGGAGGTGTTCAGCGCCAGCAGCGCCGGCGCGAGCGCGGGCGCTGCCATGCTCAGGCGCGCCTGCTGGGTCGAGTTCGACGAGAAGCAACCGAGCGCCCATGGCACCAGCACGACGGCCATGCTGGCGAGCGAGGCGCCGAACGGCCACGCCAGCAGCGACAGCGCGATCAGCGACAAGGTCACCGCGACGGCCCGGTTCGGCCCGACGCGGTCGATCACGCGCGTCAGCACGACGTTGCCGATCAGGCCGAACGCGCCGAACCACATCAGCAGCAGCGGGATCTGCCCGGTGTCGGCGCCGAGCGCGTGCCTGTAGTACGGCGCGAAGTACGAGAACAGCGTGAATTGGCCGGCGCCCGACAGCACCGTGACCAGCACCATTGCCATCAGCACCGGATTCGTCAGGACCTCCTTCCAGGCGCGCAGCGACAGCGCCGCCGGGCGCACGCCATCCGGCATCGCCGCGTAGACCCACACCGCCGCGGCCAGCGCGAGCACGCCGATCGTGTCGAACGCGACGCCCCAGCCGAAGGTCTCGCCGATCCAGGCCGACAGCGGCAGCCCGATCACCGAGGCCACCGACCAGCCGAGGAAGATGAAGGTGATCGCGCGCCCGCGCTCGTGGGGCGGCACCATGAAGCCGATCGCCGCCGCGGCCTGCGGCGTGAACACCGCGGCGGCGAGCATCGTGGCCGCGCGCACCGGCCAGAGCGCCGCGTAGCTCGGCATCAGCGCGCTGAGCACGTGGCCGGCGCCGTACCAGAGCAAGGCCAGCGCGAGCAGGCGGCGACGGTCGAAGCCGGCGACCCAGCCCGCGAGCAGCGGCGCGCCGAGGGCCATCGTCGCGGCCGCGATCGCGATCAGCTGGCCGGCCAGCGCGACCGAGACCTCGAGCGAACGCGCGATGTCGTTCAGCGTGCCTGCCGGCGACATCACGCCGCAGCCGATCACGAAGTTGCCGAACATCAGCGCCCAGCGAATGCCGACCCCTCGGCCGACGGGTACGTCGGCCGGTCCCCCGGGGGGACG
>JAYSLR010000180.1:0-2487 GCA_043725365.1 Rhizobacter sp.
GGTGCGCCCGCGTGGTGGGGGCTGGCGCTGTATCCGCTGCAGGTCGCCCGGCTCGCGTGGTGCTTCCAGGGATCGGCCCGCGCGCGCTGGGCGCGTGCGTTCTTCCTGGTCGCGGGCAAGTTCCCCGAGGCGCTCGGGCAGTTGAAATCGTGGCTGCTGCACGTGCGCCATCAGCGTGCGGCGCTGATCGAATACAAATGAGCGCATCGTCCATGCAGCCGCGGCGCATCGCCTACCTGATCAACCAGTACCCGAAGGTCAGCCACAGCTTCATCCGGCGCGAGATTCTGGCGCTGGAGCGGCAGGGTGTTGCGGTGCTGCGCATCGCGGTGCGCGGCTGGGGCGATGCGCTGACCGATCCTGCCGACGAAGCAGAGCGCACGCGCACGCGCTACCTGTTGCAGCGTGGCCTGGTGCCGCCGCTGCTCGCGGCCGGCCGGCTTGCACTCACGCGCACCGGCCGTTTCGTGGCGGCCTTGCGACTGGCCTGGTCGATGTGGTGCCGCTCGGATCGCACGCTCTTCCATCA
Source organism: Rhizobacter sp. (assembly GCA_043725365.1). Lineage (GTDB taxonomy): Bacteria > Pseudomonadota > Gammaproteobacteria > Burkholderiales > Burkholderiaceae_C > LMDS01. The sequence goes on from JAYSLR010000180.1 coordinate 530, forward strand.
CCTGGCCTATCTGGCCGAAGCGTCCCAGCTTGTCGGCTGGCTCGCGGCCGAGCGTGTCGATCATCTGCACGCGCATTTCGGGACCAATCCGGCCGAGGTCGCGATGCTGGCGCGCGCCCTCGGCGGGCCACCGTACAGCTTCACGGTCCATGGCCCGGAGGAGTTCGACCAGCCCGTGGCGCTCGGCTTGGGTGAGAAGGGCCGGCGTGCCGCGTTCGTCGTCGCGATCAGCTCGTTCGGACGCAGCCAGCTCTACCGCTGGATGCCGCACGCGCACTGGCCCAAGGTGCAGGTCGTGCATTGCGGGCTCGAGCGCGCGTTTCACGACGGCGCGCCGGACGGGGAGGTTGCTGCGGCGCGGCTCGTGTGCGTCGGGCGCCTGTGCGAGCAGAAAGGACAACTGCTGCTGGTGCAGGCGCTGCAGCGTGTCGTTGCGCGTGGCGTCGAGCTCGACCTCGTGCTGGCTGGCGACGGCGAGTTGCGTGCCGAAATCGAAGCACTGATCGAACGGCTCGGCCTGCGCGCCCGCGTGCGCATCACCGGCTGGATCGGCAGCGCCGAGGTGCGCGCCGAGATTCTGGGGGGGCGCGCGCTGGTGTTGCCGAGTTTCGCCGAGGGTCTGCCGGTCGTGATCATGGAGGCGATGGCCTTGCGCCGACCGGTCATCACGACCTTCGTGGCCGGCATCCCGGAGCTGGTGCGCGATGGCGAGAGCGGTTGGGTCGTGCCGGCCGGAGACATCGACGCGCTGGCGAGCGCGATCGAGGCCTGCCTCGCGACCCCGGCCGACATGCTCGAACGCATGGGCGCGGCGGCGCAGCGCCGCGTGCTGGAACGCCACGACATCGACCGCGAGGCCAGCAAGCTGGCGAGCCTGTTCGCACACGGCGTCGAGGCTGCCGCGCCGGTCGACATGGGAAAGGCCCTATGACGGCCGGTGACCTCGTCGGCCTGGCGCTGCTGCTGTTCACGGCGCTGATGGCCGTGCCGGCGGGCGTCTTGTTCATGCAGCTCATGGCGGCCGTGACGAGCCCCGCCACAAGTGACGAGGCCAATGCGGCGACGCCGCCCGCCGATGCGCTGGCGGTGCTGATGCCGGCGCACGACGAGGCCGCCGGCATCACTGCCGCCATCGTTGCCGTGCGCGCACAGCTCGGCCCGCGTGACCGACTGCTCGTCGTCGCCGACAACTGCAGCGACGCCACGGCCGCAGTCGCACGCGCCGCTGGCGCCGAGGTCACCGAGCGGGTCGACATGGAACGCCGCGGCAAGGGTTACGCGCTCGACCACGGCGTGCGCGCGCTGGAACGCGACCCGCGCGGGCCGCCCGCGGTCGTCGTGATCGTCGACGCCGACTGCATCGTCGCGCCGCGGGCGCTCGAGCGCCTTGCGCGCCGCTGCGTCGCCTCTGCTCGCCCGGTGCAGGCGCTCTACCTGATGCATGCGCCCACGCCGTCGGGGCTGGGGCTGCGCATCGCCGAGTTCGCCTGGCTGGTCAGGAACAAGCTGCGCCCGCTCGGGGGTTCGGTGCTGGGCTGGCCGTGCCAGCTGATGGGGACGGGCATGGCGTTCCCATGGGCGTTGATCCGGAATGCGCCACTGGCCTCCGGGCACCTCGTCGAAGACATGCAGCTCGGTCTCGACCTGGCCGGCGCGGGCGCCGCGCCGGTCTTCTGCCCCCAGGCGCTGGTGCACAGCGTGTTCCCGAGCGACGCGGCGGGCGCGCGCGCGCAACGCACGCGCTGGGAGCACGGGCACCTGAGCGTGATCGCGAGTGCCGGGCCGCGGCTGCTGGCCCGCGCGCTGGCTCGTCGCGACGCGAAGCTGGCAGCGATGGCGCTGGACCTGACGGTGCCACCACTGGCCGCGCTCGTGCTCGATCTCGGCGCGCTGCTGGTGATCGATCTCGGATGGTGGTGGCTCGCCGGCGACCGGCGGCCGGCCGGCGTGGCCGTCCT
>JAYSLR010000181.1:0-5399 GCA_043725365.1 Rhizobacter sp.
CCTCGGGCTGATCCGCACCGGGGCGCTGTTCGGGCTGATGAACGCGGCGGTCGCGGTCTGGGCGCTGCTGCTGTTCCGCGGCGAGCTGCGGCGCTTCGCGTCGCACGCGCTGGCCTGCGCGCTGACGGTGGCGGCGCTGCTGTCGGCATTCGCCGCGGCCGACCGGGTGACGACCTGGGCCGAGGACCGCTTCTACGCCGATCACGTGCTGTTCAGCGAGTCGACGCCGTACCAGCGCATCGTCGTCACCGCCAGCGGCCAGGGCGTGCGGCTGTTCCTGAACGGCAACCTGCAGTTCCATTCGCGCGACGAGTACCGCTACCACGAGGCGCTGGTGCACCCGGCGATGGCCGGGCAGGGCGCGCCGAAGAACGTGCTCGTGCTCGGCGGCGGCGACGGCATGGCGGCACGCGAGATCCTCAAATACCCCGGCGTCGAGCACGTCACGCTGGTCGAGCTCGACCCGCGCATGACGCAGCTGTTCTCGACCCAGCCGCTGCTGCGCGAGCTGAATCACGATGCGCTGCGGTCGTCGAAGCTGACGGTCGTCAACGCCGATGCGTTCACGTGGCTGCAGCAAGCGACCGACCACTACGACGTGATCGTGATCGACTTCCCCGACCCGACCAACTTCTCGATCGGCAAGCTCTACACGCTGAGCTTCTACCGGCTCGTCGAGCAGCACCTCGCCGCCAGCGGCTACGCGGTTGTGCAGACGACCTCGCCGCTGATCGCGCGCAAGAGCTTCTGGACCGTCGCGACCACGCTCGAGGCCGCCGGCCTGACGACCACGCCGTACCACGCCCACGTGCCGAGCTTCGGCGAATGGGGTTTCATCCTCGCCAGCCGGCGGCCGTTCCGGATGCCGACCGCGCTGCCGCCCGGGCTGCGCTTCCTGAGCCCGGCCGACCTGCCGCTGCTCTTCGACTTCCCGCTCGACATGGCGCGCGTGCCGACCGAGGTGAACCGGCTGTCGAACCAGGTGCTGGTGCAGAGCTTCGAAGAGGAATGGGGCAAGGTGCACCAGTGAACCGGCGTCGACGCTCGCTGCTGGCCGGCGCCGCGCTGGCGCCGCTGGCGGCGTGCACGCGCGGTGCGGCGCCGGGCTACGGCGGCGGCTGGGTCGGCGCCAACGTCGAGCGCGGCCATGCGCTGCGCGACCGCAAGGCCGGCGGCTGGCCGGCGCCGGCCGTGCAGCGGCGCGTCGGCGCCATCGTCGTCGGCGCCGGCATCTCGGGCCTGGCTGCGGCGCGCGCGCTGAGCCGCGCCGGCATCGACGACGTGCACGTCCTCGAGCTCGAGGACGAGGCCGGCGGCAACAGCCGCGGCCACCGGATCGCCGGGATGCGCTGCCCGCTGGGCGCGCACTACCTGCCGGTGCCGGGCGAGCGCGCGGTCGAGGTCGTCGAGCTGCTCGAGGCGCTGGGCGTGCGCCGCACCGAGCGCGGCGTGGCGGTCTACGACGAGCTGATGCTGTGCCAGAGCCCGCAGGAGCGGCTGCACATCGGCGGCTTCTGGCGCGACGGCCTGCTGCCGCCGATCGACGCGCTGCCCGCGGCGCAGCAGGCCGAGACGCTCGCGCAGTACCGCCGCTTCAGCGCCGCGGTGACGGCGGTCGCGGCCGACGGCGCGTTCAGCATCCCGACCGCGCGCAGCCGCTGGAACCCGATGCTCGACGCGCTCGACGCACAGACCTTCGCCGTGTGGCTGGGCGAGCAGCGCCTGACCGCGCCGGCGCTGCGCTGGTACCTCGACTACTGCTGTCGCGACGACTACGGTGCCGGCGCGGCTCAGGTCTCGGCCTGGGCCGGGCTGCACTACTTCGCGAGCCGGCACGGCTTTCACGCGCCCGGCGATGCGAGCGACGAGCGCGACCCGGTGCTGACCTGGCCCGAAGGCAATGCCTGGCTCGCGCGCCGGCTGGCCGAGCCGCTGGGTGAGCGGCTGCACGGTGGCTGCGCCGTCGGGCGCGTCGCCGAGGGCCGTGGCGAGGTCGTCGTCGATCTGTGGAACGCCCGCGCGCAGCGCACCGAGCGCTGGCGTGCGCCGCAGGTCGTGCTGGCGCTGCCGCTGTTCATCGCCGCGCGCGTGCTCGAGGCGCCGCCGGCGGCGCTGACGCAGGCCGCGGCGCTGGCGCCGCACGCGCCCTGGCTGGTCGGCAACCTGCACCTGGACGCGGCGCTGGCCGAGCATCCCGGCGCGCCGCTGTCGTGGGACAACGTCGTCTACGAGCCGGGCCGTTCCGACCGGATCGACGCGATTCCGACGCTGGGCTACGTCGACGCGATGCACCAGAGCACGCGCTCGGTCGCCGCAGCGACCGTGTTGACCACCTACTGGGCGCTCGGCGGCGACACGCCCGCGCAGCTCGCCGCGCAGCGTGCCCGGCTGTTGGCCGAACCGTGGTCGGCGTGGGCCGCGGTGTTCGTGCAGGACCTGGCGCGCGTCCACCCGGACCTGCCGGGCAAGCTGAAGCAGGTCGACCTGATGCGCTACGGTCACGCGATGAGCGTGCCGGTGCCGGGGCTGCGCAGCAGCGCCCCGCTGCGCGCGCTCGCCGAACCGCAGCGGCGCGTGCAGTTCGCGCACGGCGACCTGTCGGCCTATTCGGTGTTCGAGGAGGCGCTGTACCAGGGCACGCGCGCCGGCAGCGCCGCGGCGCGGCGCGGCTGACGCGGCCGGCGGCGGGCCGCCGCGCCGGGTGCCCGGCTCATTCCGAGAACGGCGCCGGCCGCGTGACGCGCCGATCCAGGCCCGACGCGGTGTAGAAATCGCGCTTGGCTTCGAACATGCGCTCGTCGGCGCGCGACATCGTGGCTTCGAGCCGCTCGCCCGCCTGCGCGGTGGCGCAGCCCATCGCCAGGCTCAGCATCGCGCCGGGGTAGTACTGGTTGTTCAGGTCGACCAGCGACTGCACGCGCTCGATCATCGCGGCGCCGGCGCGCTCGTCCTCGCCCGGCATGACGAGCACGAACTCGTCGCCGCCGATGCGCGCGGCGCAGACCGGCTTGTCGGCGACCTTGCCGAGCACCTCGCCGGCGCGGCGCAGCAGCGCGTCGCCGGCGGCGTGGCCGCTCTGGTCGTTCGTCGCCTTCAGCCGGTTCAGGTCGATCGCGACGATCGTCACCGGCCACGGCCCCTTGCGCTCCAGCCGGTTCAGCTCGTCCTCGAAGTAGGCCCGGTTGCGCAGCTGCGTCAGCACGTCGTGCTTGCCCAGGTACTCGAGGTAGGCCTCGGCCTTCTTGCGCGCGGTGATGTCGATCAGCGCGACCTGCACCAGGGCCCAGTCGGTCTCGGCACCGGGCAGCACCGAGAACTGCAGCAGCACGTTGATCAGCTCGCCGTCCAGGCCGTAGTTGACGACCTCGCGGTGCTGCATCAGCTTGCCGTGCCACAGGTCGATCAGCTGCTCGGCGAACGGCGCGTGCATCTCGTCGCGGAACACCTGGTCGAGGTTGCGCAGCAGCGTGGCCTTGTCGGGCGCGCGGAACATCTCGAGCGTGCGCCGGTTCACGTCGATGACGCGGATCTCCTGCATGCAGCGCGTCACGAACTCGGGGTGCACCTGGGTGAAGACGCGGAAGTCCTCGATGCCGCGCTGGCGCACGTCGTCGATCAGGCGCTTGATCGCGCTGAAGTCCTCGACCCACAGCGACACCGGCGAATCCTCGAACAGGCCGCGCGCATAGCGCTCCGATTGCGCCAGCCGCGCCTCCGCGCGGGTGCGCTCGCTGATGTTCTCGATCGCGATCAGCACCCGCGACCAGTCGCCGTGGTGGCCGGGCAGTACCGTGCCGCGCAGCAGGATGTCCAGGCGCGCGCCGGCCAGCGTGTAGTTCACGGTCTGGCTGGCGAAGCCGAGCTGGCCGTCCCACAGCGCGACCAGCTCGGCGATGTGCGGCTCGAGCATCTCGTCGCGGAACACGCGGTCGAGGTTGGCCACCAGCTGCCGCGTGTCGTCGGCGCCGAACAGCTCGAGCGTGCGGCGGTTCACCGCCAGCACCTTCAGGCAGCGGCTGCATTCGGCGACGCGGCCGAGGTCGGCGCTCAGATGCGCGCGCAGGTCGGTCACGCCGGCGGCGCGCCAGCGCGCGAACAGCGCATGCAGCGCGCTGTAGTCCTCGAGCCAGAGCGAGACCGGCGCGAGCTCGAACATTTCCTCGTCATCGGTGGTCATGACGATGCGCCCATCAGCGCCTCGATCTCGCGCGCGGCGACCGGCACACCGCGGCTGATCAGCTCGCAGCCGCGCTCGGTGACGACCGCGTCGTCCTCGATGCGGATGCCGATGTTCCAGAAGCGCTCCGGCACGCCGACGGCCGGGCGCACGTACAGGCCCGGCTCCAGCGTCACGACCATGCCCGGCTCGAGCACGCGCGAGGGCTTCATCACGGCCGGGCGGCCTGCCGCGTCGACCTGCTCGCCCGGCGCTTCGCCCAGCGACAGGTACGCGCCGACGTCGTGCACGTCGCGCCCCAACCAGTGGCCGGTGCCGTGCATGTAGAACTGGCGGTACGCCGCCTCCGCGATCGCGGCGTCGACATCGCCGACCGCATCGCGGTCGAGCAGGCCGCTGTCGAGCATGCCCTGGGTCAGCACGCGCACCGCGGCGTGGTGCGCGTCGCGCTGGCGTGCGCCCGGGCGCGTCGCGTCGGCGGCGGCCTGCTGCGCCGCGAGCACGATCTCGTACAGCTCGCGCTGCGCCGGCGTGAAGCGGCCGTCGGCCGGGAAGGTGCGGGTGATGTCGCTGGCGTAGCCGTCGAGCTCGCAGCCGGCGTCGATCAGGCACAGCTCGCCGGCACGCAGCTCGGCGTCGCCCGCGGCGTAGTGCAGCACGCAGGCGTTCGCACCGGCCGCGACGATGGACGGGTAGGCCGGGCTCTGCGCGCCACGGCGCCGGAACTCGTGCAGCAGCTCGGCCTCGATCTCGTACTCGCGCACCGTTCCCTGCGGCGCCGCGCGAAAGCGCGCGGCCGAGTAGCGCATCGCACGCGCATGCGCGTCGGCACTGATCTGCGCCGCGCGGCGCATCGTCGCGAGCTCGCCGGCGTCCTTGCGTAACCGCATCTCGGCGACCAGCGGGGCGAGGTCGCGCTGCACGGCCGGCGCCTCGGTGCCGCTGCGGGCGCGGCCGCGCAAGGTCGCGAGCCAGCCGTCGATGCGGCGCGCGAACCCGGCGCCGGCGTCGAACGGGAACCACACCGCGGCCTGGTTCGCGAGCCGCTCCAGCAGCGCGGCGTCGAGCGACTCGACATCGAAGGCCGTATCGACGCCGAGCGCGGCCGGCGCGGCCTCGGTGCCCAGGCGCAGACCGTCCCAGATCTCGCGCTCGGGGTTCTTCGCGCGGCAGCCGATCGCGGCCTCGCCGCTGGCGTGCAGCACCAGCCAGGCCTGCGGCT
>JAYSLR010000182.1:0-2758 GCA_043725365.1 Rhizobacter sp.
GCGGCGGCGTCGCAGTCGATCAGCACCGGAATGGCGCTGCGCCGCTGCAGCTCAAGCGCCGTCGCCGCGCCGATGCCGGAGCCCGCACCAGTGATGAGCACGACCTGGCCGGCCAGGGGCGGCAAGAGCGGCGCCGGCATGTGTCGCTAGGCCAGCTTGGTGACCATCAGGTACAGGATCGGCAGCGGCAGCACCGTGGCCACCGCACCCGAGACTTGCCATATCTTCGACAGGCGCAGGTACTGCGCCGTGATGTGCCGGGTCTGGCGCAGCAGTGAGCGTTGCTTCAACTGGATCGGCACCAGCACCATGACCCAGATCAGCCCGGACAGCCCGAACAGGATGTACGACCAGGTGATCCACGGGTGCGATGTGTCGCCGCCGTAATGCCCGGCCATCAGGTGGCCGGTGACGACGACACCGATCGCCCCGGTCGAGGTGAACAGCAGGTCGGTGATCAGCACGAGCTTGTTGCTGAAGCTGATGATGTCGTGATTGCGGGTGCGTTCCGCAAGCGCTGCCCAGGTGCCGCTGACGACCACGTTGCCCAGGAACAGGCAGGCACTCAGCACATGCACGATCTTCAGCGACGCGCTCATCGGGGCGGGGGATCGGGCGGCTGCGGCGGCCGACGCGGATGAGCGGGCGGCTGGCCCGCTTCGCTTTCCAGAGCCGCGCGCTGCGCACGCGTCTTCTTCTGTTCCCGCTTCACGTCGCCGAGTTGCCACCAGCCGAAGAGCGCCGCCGCAACGAGCACGAGGCCGGCTTCGACCAGTTTCAGTGACAGCCCGTCGCCCATGGCGTGCTCGACGATCGTCGCCCGCCACCCGGTCAGCGAGCGACGCGCCGGCCCGGCTGCGACAGGCGAGCGTGCAGATCGGCGGCCCACAGCATGCGTTCGTCGAAGCTGCGCTGCGGCACTGGCGGCAGGCGTGCACCACCAGCCGCCAGCTTCAGCGGCGGCGCCGTAGTGCGCACCGCATCGACCAGGAACCGCACCTCGGTCACCGGCGCCGGATCGGCCAGTGCAATGCGCGGCGCGCTGAACGCGGCACCGGTCGCCGAGGCGATCAGCAGCAGCTTGCGGCGCCGCGACACGACCGCGCGGTGGCTGACGGAATCGAGCCCGTCGCGTTCCAGCTGGTGGCCGATCTCGGCGTAGACGCGGCGCGCCGCCTGGATCGCGGGGCGGCAGTCGCGCGGCAGGTCGGCGATGCCGCCTTCCGCCCGCGCATAGAGTTCGTCGGCGACGCGCAGCAGGCGCTGCGTCACCTGCGCAATGCCGGGGTTGAAGTGCGGGTCGCGCAGCCATTCATCGGCATCGATTCCGGCCTCATGCAACCACTGGCGCGGCAGGTAGAGGCGGCCGTTGCGGGCGTCTTCGCCGACATCGCGGGCGATGTTGGTGAGTTGCATCGCCACGCCGAGTTCGCAGGCCCGCGCCACGGCCTGCGGCTGGCGTGTCTCCATGATCAGCGCCATCATCGCGCCGACCGCACCGGCGACACGCGCGCCATAAGCCTGTACATCTGCGAGGGTTTCATATCGCCGGCCTTGAGCGTCCCACAGGAAGCCGTCGAGGAGGGCGTCGAGCAGCGCGCGCGGGATCGCGAAGCGGTGCACCACCTGGGCCAGCGCGCGGTCGGCATCGATCGAGTCGGGGCGGCCGGCATAGATCGCACCGAGCCGACGCTGCAGCTGGCGCATCGCCGCGTGCGGGTCGCGGCCCAGGTCGATGGCATCGTCGGCGAGGCGGCAGAACGCGTACAGCGCCGTGGCCGGGGAACGCACCCGCGCCGGCAGCAGCAGCGAGGCGGCGAAGAAGGTCTTCGAGCCGCCACGCATCAGTTGTCGGCACGCCTGCTGGTCGTAGCCGGTGTCGGCGTTGGCTCCAGCGAAGGCGGCGAACGCGCCGGTCTCAGACGAACGATTTGACATCGGGAACCACCTTCTCAAGTGTCTTGGCGGACATGAGCACGCCGGGAACCCCGGCGCCGGGGTGCGTGCCGGCGCCGACCATGTAAAGCCGGTCGACGTCTTCACTGCGGTTGTGCGGCCGGAACCAGGCGCTCTGGAGCAGCAGCGGCTCCATGCCGAAGGCCGCGCCTTTGTAGGAAAGCAGGCGGTCGTGGAAGTCTTGTGGGGTGGTCACGCGGGAGGTCACGATGTGATCGCGCAGGCCGGGCAGCACGCTGCGTTCGAGCGCCTCGGCCACGGCCTGGCGATAAGGCTCGGCCGCGCTCGCCCAGTCGGTGCCGCTGTCGAGGTGCGAGACCGGGCTGAGCACGTAAAAAGCATCGCAGCCCGGCGGCGCCATCGACGGATCGGTGGCGGTCGGGCGGTGCAGGTACAGGCTGAAGTCTTTCGGCACCTTGTGGCGCTTGAAGATGTCGCGCAGCAGTTCCTCGTAGCGCGGCCCGAGCACCATCATGTGGTGCGGCACGTCGTCGTAGCGCTTGCTGGTGCCGAAGTACCAGACGAACAGGCTCATCGAGTGCCGGCTGTTTTCGATCCGGCGGTTGGTCCAGCGGCGCCGGTACTGCGGCTCGATCAGATTCCGGTAGGTCCACATCGTGTCGGCGTTCGAGACCACGATGTCGGCGCCGATGCGTTCGCCGCCGGCCAGGGTGACGCCAGTCGCCCGGCCGCGCCCACGGCCCGCGCCGGCCTGCGGCTCGACGTCGATGCGGCTGACCTCGGCGTCGTAGCGGATGCGCCCGCCCAGGCTTTCCAGCAGCCGCACCATGGCGTTGATGAT
>JAYSLR010000183.1:0-34673 GCA_043725365.1 Rhizobacter sp.
CCGACGTGGGCATCGCCATGTCGACCGGCACCGACGTCGCGATGGAAACCGCGGGCATCACGCTGATGCGCGGCGACCCGCGGCTGGTGGCCGATGCGATCGACGTGTCGCGCCGCACGTACGCGAAGATCAAGCAGGGTCTGTTCTGGGCGTTCGCGTACAACGTGCTCGGCATCCCGCTGGCGGCACTGGGCTTTCTGAACCCGGTGATCGCCGGCGCGGCGATGGCCCTGAGCAGCGTCAGCGTCGTCAGCAATGCCCTGCTGCTGCGTCGCTGGCGGGGTGCGGCCGAACGGCACACCGAGCCGGCGCCCGTTGAAGAACCCCGCCCGGTGACCGCCTGAGGAGCGAGCGATGGATTCCTTGATGAACATCGGCGAGGCCGCGAAGGCCTCCGGCGTGTCGGCGAAGATGATCCGCCACTACGAGAGCGTCGGGCTGTTTCCGCAGGCCGCGCGCACCGACGCCGGCTACCGCCAGTACGCGCAGAAGGAGATCAACACGCTGCGCTTCATCCGCCACTCGCGCGACCTCGGCTTCTCGATCGAGCAGATCCGCGAGTTGCTCGGGCTGTGGCAGAACCGGCGCCGCCCGAGCCGCCAGGTCAAGGCGCTGGCCGAGGCGCATCTGCAGGAGCTCGAGCAGAAGCTGGTCGAGCTGCAGCAGATGAAGGCGGCGCTGGCGCACCTGGTTCATGGCTGCCACGGCGACGACCGGCCGGACTGCCCGATCCTGGATTCGCTGGCGAGCGCCTCGGTCGGCGAAGCGGCGCCTTCGAAGAGCGGCTTGCGACCCGGACGGTCCGGCCGAGCAGGCCGTTGAGCGACGCGGCGGCGCCGATGGTCGGCGCAAACAAAACGGCCCGGTGCGAACACCGGGCCGAAAGATACCTCGAAGAGGGGGTCAGAGGTACCGAGGAGACAACCTTCACGAAACCGCAGGCCGAGGCCTGCGGTGCCACTGAGACGGATGCCGCTCGGACAAGTTCAAGGCGCCGACAAATCGTTACGCCCGGAACCCTGACCCGCCCTTGCGGAATCAGGCAGCGCGCTTGGCCTTGGTCGCCTTGGTCGCGGTGGCGCTGATCGCCTGGAAGTTCGCTTCGGCGGTCTCGGTGGCTTGCTTGACGGCCTTCTGCACGCCCTCGAACGCGTTGTTCGCGGCGGCGACTGCCGACTTCACCAGTGCCACGGCGTTCTCGCTGCCGGCCGGTGCGTTCTTGACGGCGGAGTCGACCGCCGACAGGAACTTCGATTGCGCTTCGGACGTGGTCGCCTCGGCAACCTTCGACACTTCGGCGCCGGTGGCGGCAGCGATGTCGTACAGGTGGCGGCTGTAAGCGGCGGCCTTCTCGGCGGCCGGCTGCAACAGGCTGGCCTGCAGCGCCAGGAATTCCTGCGCATCCTTGGCGGACAGCACGGCCTTGGTGTTCTCGGCAGCCTCGCCGATCGCGGTGCGTGCCACTTGCAGGTTCAGCTCGACGAGCTTTTCGACGCCTTCGAAAGCCTTGTTGGTCAGGCCGAAGAGCACTTCGATGTTGGACTTGTGGGCGGTCATGATTTGTTCAGCGGTCATCATCTTGAGTCTCCAGGACAGTGAGTAAGGAAGGGAATCGTTCGGTGCTCGGTGCGCATTTGCTGCACTGCAACATGAGACGAAGTATATCGGCCGGTCGGCGCATTGCAAGCACTTTTTGCTGCGCTGCAGCAATCTAGTCGGCAACTTCTAATTCCGGATGTGACATCGTCGCGCCGGCCTGTGTCGCGGCGATGACGGCGCGGGGGGAGCCGCAGACCCGGCGCGCGGCGGCACAATCACCCGCGATCTCCCCAGCCGATGCAAGCCTTCTACGCCGATCAGTTCGTGTTGCCGCTGCCGCCCGGGCATCGCTTTCCGATGTCGAAGTACCGGCTGCTGCGCGAGCGCCTCGACGGCCTGGCCGGGCTGCGGATGGAACAGGCGCTGCCGGCCAGCGACGGCGAGCTGGCGCTGGCGCATTCGCCGGCCTACCTGTCGGCGGTGGTCGAGGGCACGCTGGGCGCCGCGCAGCAGCGCGAGATCGGCTTCCCGTGGAGCGAGGCGATGGTCGAGCGTGCGCGGCGCTCGGTCGGCGCCACCATCGCGGCCGCGCGCAGTGCGCTCGCCACCGGGGTGGCGACGAACCTGGCCGGCGGCACGCACCACGCGAGCGCCGACAAGGGCGGCGGCTACTGCGTCTTCAACGACGCGGCGGTCGCGGCGCGGCTGATGCAGGCCGAGTCGCACCGCTCGCACCGCCGGTTGCTGCGCGTCGCGATCGTCGACCTCGACGTGCACCAGGGCAACGGCAGCGCGGCGATCTTCGCCGACGACCCGACCGTGTTCACGCTGTCGCTGCACGGCGCGAAGAACTTCCCGTTCCGCAAGGAACGCAGCGACCTCGACGTCGACCTGCCCGACGGCTGCGGCGACGAGGCCTACCTGCGTGCACTCGACGACGCGCTGGCCGAGCTGTGGCGCCGCCACGCGCTCGCGCCGCCGGGGCTGATCTTCTATTTGGCCGGCGCCGATGCGCACGAGGGCGACCGGCTCGGCCGGCTGAAACTGACGACCGCCGGCCTGGCCGAGCGCGTCCGCCGCGTGCTGGCCGCGGCGCGCGAACGGCGCATTCCGGTGGCGCTGTCGATGGCCGGCGGCTACGGTCGCGTCGTCGAGGAGACGGTCGAGGTCCACCTCGGCACGATCCGCGCGGCGCTGGCCAGCTGGCAGCAGTGGAACAATGCGCGTCCATGACCGAGCCGAACCGTGCCCCGCCGTCCGCCCGCGCCGCGCCACCGTCGCGCGATGCGTACCGCCACTTCAGCAGCATCACGACGCGCTGGATGGACAACGACGCCTACGGCCACGTCAACAACGTCGTCTACTACAGCTGGTTCGACACGGTCGTGAACCGCTACCTGATCGAGGCCGGCGTGCTCGATGTCGAGCGCAGCCCGGTGATCGGGCTGGTGGTCGAGACGCACTGCAACTATTTCGCGTCGCTCGCGTTCCCGCAGACGGTCGAGGCCGGGTTGCGGGTCGCGCACCTCGGCAGTTCGAGCGTGCGCTACGAGATCGGCCTGTTCGCCGCCGGCGCGCCGCTGGCCGCGGCCTGCGGGCATTTCGTCCACGTCTATGTCGACCGCACGACTCGCCGACCGGCGAAACTGCCGCCGGCCCTGATCCACACCCTGCAAGGACTGCTGTGACCCCGATGCCCACCCCTGAACAGACCGCAGCGGTCGACACCGCGATTCGCACGCGCCGCTCGCTGCGCGCCTTCCTGCCGACGCCGGTGCCGCGCGCAACGATCGAGGCGATCCTCGACGTCGCCGCGCGTGCACCGTCGGGCACCAACACGCAACCCTGGAAGGTCTACGTGCTGACCGGCGCGGCCAAGGCCGAACTGTCGCGCAAGGTCGCTGCCGCCTACGACGATCCGGTGCAGCGCGCGCAGCACAGCGAGGAGTACGCGTACTACCCGACCGAGTGGAAGTCGCCGTTCATCGACCGGCGCCGCAAGGTCGGCTGGGACCTGTACGGCCTGCTCGACATCGCCAAGACCGACAAGGCGCGCATGCACGCGCAGCACCGCCGCAACTACGACTTCTTCGACGCGCCGGTCGGCCTGATCTTCACGATCGACCGTGTCATGCGCCAGGGCAGCTGGCTCGACTACGGCATGTTCCTGCAGAGCATCATGGTCGCGGCGCGCGGGCGCGGCCTCGACACCTGCCCGCAGGCCGCGTTCACGCAGTTCCACCGCATCATCACCGAGCACGTCGGTGCCGCGCCCGACGAGCAGGTGGTGTGCGGCATGTCGCTCGGCTGGGCGGACCCGGACGCGATCGAGAACACCTTGGTGACCGAGCGCGAGCCGGTCAGCGCGTTCGCGCGCTTCCTCGACTGAGGCGCACGCGATGGTGGCAATCCCCTCGATGGCCGGCGTGCCGCTCGATTTCATCCTGTTCGCGCTGACGCTCGCCGGGGTCGCGCTGTTCCACCAGCACACGCTGCGCGTCGCGGTGATCGGGCTGCTCGTCATCACGGCCTACAAGCTCGCGTTCAGCGGCTTCCGCGGCGTGCCGGGCGTCGACGGGTTGCTCGCGCTGCTGGGCCACGAATGGGTCACGGTCGCGAACCTGTTCGGCCTGCTGCTCGGCTTCGCGCTGCTGTCCAAGCACTTCGAGGAGAGCCAGCTGCCGGCGCTGCTGCCGCGCTTCCTGCCCGACGACTGGAAGGGCGGCTTCGTGATGCTGGTGCTGGTGTTCGTGCTGTCGCGCTTTCTCGACAACAGCGCCGCGGCGATGATCGGCGGCACGATGGCGATGGTGCTGTTCAAGGGCCGCCTGCACATCGGCTTCCTCGCGGCGATCGTCGCCGCGTCGAACGCCGGCGGCTCGGGCAGCGTGGTCGGCGACACCACGACGACGATGATGTGGATCGACGGCGTCGCGCCGCTCCAGGTCCTGGAGGCCTACGTCGCCGCGGTGCCGGCGCTGCTGTTCTTCGGCGTCGTCGCGGCGCGGCAGCAGCACGCGTTCCAGCCGATCACGAGGGACGCGCCGGCCGGCATTCGCCTCGATGCATGGCGCCTGGTCATCGTCGCGGCGATCCTGCTCGCGGCGATCGGCGCGAACGTGTACTTCAATCTGCGCCACCCCGAGGTGCTGACGCAGGCGCCGGTGATCGGCCTGGCCGTCTGGCTCGCGATCGTGCTGACCGGCTGGATCCGCCGGCCCGACTGGAGCCTGCTGCCCGGCGCGACGCGCGGCAGCGTGTTCCTGCTGTCGCTGGTGCTGTGCGCCGCGATGATGCCGGTCGAGCAGTTGCCGGGCGCGTCGTGGCCGGTGGCGCTCGTGCTCGGCTTCGTCTCGGCCGTCTTCGACAACATCCCGCTGACCGCGCTCGCGCTGCATCAGGGCGGCTACGACTGGGGCTTTCTCGCCTACGCGGTCGGCTTCGGCGGCTCGATGATCTGGTTCGGGTCGTCGGCAGGCGTCGCGCTGGCCGGCATGTTCCCCCAGGCACGCTCGGTCGGTGCCTGGGTGCGAGGCGGCTGGCATGTCGCGGTCGGCTACCTGATCGGCTTCGCGGTGCTGCTGGCCGTGCTCGGCTGGCACCCCGATGTCCCGCACCGCAGCGCCCCCGCTTCGCCAACCCCCACAGAAAGCAAGCCATGAAGCCTTCCGTCCTCGTCTGCCGCGCCGTGTTCCCCGACATCGTCGATCGGCTGCGCGAATATTTCGAGGTCGAGACCAACGAGGCCGACGTGGTCTGGTCGCCGGCCGAGCTGATCCAGCACCTGCAGGGCAAGGCCGGCGTGTTCATCACCGGCACGCAGCCGATCGACACCGCGCTGCTCGAGGCCTGCCCGCAGCTCAAGGCCGTGTGCAGCATGGCGGTGGGCTACAACAACGTCGATCTGCCGGCCTGCACCGCGCACGGCGTGCTCGTCAGCAATGCGCCCGACGTGCTGACCGAGACCACCGCCGACTTCGGCTTCGCGCTGATGATGGCGGCGGCGCGCCGCATCGCCGAGAGCGAGCATTTCCTGCGCAGCGGCGCGTGGACGAAATGGAGCGTCGACGCCTTCGCCGGCAGCGACGTGCACGGCGCGACGCTCGGTGTGCTCGGCATGGGCCGCATCGGCCGTGGCGTCGCTCGGCGCGGCGCGCTCGGCTTCGGCATGAAGGTGATCTATCACAACCGCTCGCGGCTCGATCCGTCGATCGAGGCCGAGCTCGGCGCGCGCTGGGTCGACAAGGACACGCTGCTGCGCGAGAGCGATCACCTCGTGATCGTCGTGCCCTACAGCGCTGCGTCGCACCACCTCGTCGGTGCGGCCGAGCTCGCGCTGATGAAGCCGACCGCGACGCTGACCAACATCGCGCGCGGCGGCATCGTCGACGACGCGGCGCTGGCGCGCGCACTGCGCGAACGGCGCATCGCCGCGGCCGGCCTGGACGTGTTCGAGGGCGAGCCCTCCGTGCACCCCGATCTGCTGAGCGTGCCGAACGTCGTGCTGACGCCGCACATCGCCAGCGCGAGCCTGCCGACGCGCCGCGCGATGGCGAACCTCGCGGTCGACAACCTGATCGCCGCGCTCGGCTTCGGCCCGGACCAGGGCCGCCCGCCGACCGCGCTGAACCCGGACGTGCTGCGCTGAGGGGCGGCGGCCGGCGCCGGGCGATCCAGGCCAGGCTGTAGGAGCGCAACTACAGGCGAAGCCGCTGGCCGCCGGATGCGGTGCGGGCCGCGTGCGTGCGAGCATGGGCCGATGGATGAAGTCGACGACGCACGCCCCGCCGCGCGGTGGCGCCGGGGTCGCTGGGCCGCCGGCACGATCGCGCTCGTGATCGTCGCGCTCGGTGTCTGCGAGGTGCTGGGCTGGCCGTTCCTCGCCGGCCCGACCCAGCGCTGGCTCGGCGACACGCTGGCGCGGCGCGTGACGCTGAGCAGCGCGCAGGGCGGCGACCCGAAGGTCAGGATCCGCCTGCTCGGCGGCATCCGGATCACGGCCGAGCACCTCGAGATCGGCGCGCCCGCCTGGAGCCAGGCGCCGCACATGCTGCTCGCGCGCCAGGCGCGCATCACGCTGGGCTATGCCGACCTGTGGCGCGCGAGCCGCGGCGCGCCGCTGCGCATCCGCGTGCTGCGCGCGGCGCAGCTCGATGCACAGATCGAGCGCCGCGCCGACGGCCGCGCTTCGTGGCAGTTCGGCCGCGACAGCGACACGCCCGACACGAGCAGCACGCCGTCGCGCATCCCGGTGTTCGGCCGGCTCGAGGTCGACGCCGGCACGCTGCGCTACCACGACGCGTTGGCGGCGGTCGATCTCGACGCCGGCTATTCGCTGGTCGAGGGCAGCAAGGTCGCGGGCGCCGATCCGACACCCGGCGAGACGGCGCCGGGCCTGCAGTTCAGCGCCAGCGGCATGTACCGCAAGCAGCCGCTGCGCGTCGATCTGAAGACCGCCGGCGTGCTGCCGGTGATCGCCGAGGACGCCGCGGCGCGCGCCTTGCCGGTGACGCTGGATGCGCGCATCGGCGGCGCCCGCGTGACCTTCAGCGGCACTGCCACCGACGCGCTGCACCTGAGTGCGCTGAAGGGGCGCTTCAGCGTCCAGGGCCCGTCGCTGGCCGCGGTCGGCGACCCGCTGCACGTGACCCTGCCGACGACCGGACCGTTTCGCGCCCAGGGATTGATCGCGAAGCAGGGCCAGGTCTGGAACGCGGTGATCGAGGGCGCGACGATCGGGTCGAGCCGCCTGGCCGGCGCGTTCACCTACGACCCGCGGACGACGCGCCCGATGCTCGCCGGCCGCCTGACCGGCTCGAAGCTGCTGCTGGCCGACCTCGGCCCGGCCTTCGGCGCGCCGGCCCGGAAGTCGGCGGCGCTGCCCGACGTGATGCCGAGCTCCGACGCGCAGCGTCGGCACGTCGCGCCGGGCCACGTGCTGCCGAACCGCGAGTTCGATCTGCCGGCGCTGCGCGCGATGGATGCCAACGTGCTGGTCGACATCGCCAGCCTCGACCTCGGCAGCAGCTTCCTCGAGCCGCTGAAGCCGCTGCGCACGCACCTCGTGCTGGCCGACGGCGTGCTGACGCTGCGCGAACTCGATGCACGCACCGGTCAGGGTCGCCTGTTCGGCAGCGTGCAGCTCGACGGCCGCCACGCCGCGGCGCTGTGGACCGCCGACCTGCGCTGGAGCGGCGTGCGGCTGGAGCGCTGGATCCACCAGGCGCGCGCCGACAACGCGCCGCCGTACGCCACCGGCAGCCTGAACGGTCAGGCGCGCGTCGCCGGGCAGGGCAAATCGACCGCCACGATCCTCGGCAGCCTGCGCGGCGGCGTGCGCATGCAACTGGTCGACGGCACGATCTCGCACCTGGCGGTCGAGGCCGCGGGCCTGGACATCGCGCAGGGCCTGGGCGTGCTGATCAAGGGCGACGACGCGCTGCCGGTGCAGTGCTCGGTGGTCGACCTGGTCGCGGACCAGGGCCTGTTGAAGCCGCGCGTGCTGGTGCTCGACACGCGCGACTCGACGCTGTGGGTCGACGGGTCGCTGTCGCTCGCGAGCGAGACCCTGGACCTGCGCGTCGTCACCACGCCGAAGGACTTCAGCCCGCTGGCACTGCGCACGCCGGTGCGGCTGCACGGCAGCTTCGCCGCCCCGTCGGTCTCGATCGAGAAGGGCCCGCTCGGTGCGCGCCTGGGTGCCTCGGTGCTGCTGGCGCTGGTGAATCCGCTCGCGGCCGTGCTGCCGCTGATGGACATCGGCAACGGCGACGACGCCAGGCGCGGTGCCGACGCGTGCCGCACGCTGTCGCAGCGCATCGCCACCCGGCCGCTGCTGCCGTCGCCGGCGCCCGCCCGCAAGAAGTAGGACGGGAACTACCCGGCGCCGCGGCAGCGTCCGCTGGCCCGCACAGCGCGCGCTTTTCATACTGCGGTCACCGCGGCCCGTGCCGCCGACATGAGAAGGAAACCACGATGATCTCGCTTCGACACTGCAAGACCGGTATCGCCATCGCGGCGATGTTCGCCGCCACGGGCGCGTTCGCCGCGACCGGCGACAAGACGGACTACAAGGCCGCGAAGGACCGCATCGGCGCCGAGTACAAGGCCGACAAGTCCGCCTGCGACAAGGTCAGCGGCAACCAGAAGGACATCTGCGTCGAGCAGGCCAAGGGCAAGGAAAAGGTCGCGAAGGCCGAGGCCGAGTACAACTACACCGGCAAGGCCAGCGACGCGAACAAGATCGCGGTCGCGAAGGCCGATGCGAACTATGCCGTCGCCAAGGAGATGTGCGACGACAAGGGCGGCAACGTCAAGGACGTCTGCGTGACCGAGGCCAAGTCGGAACACACGAAGGCGCTGGCCGACGCGAAGATGGGCAAGAAGGTCGGCGAGGCGCGCAAGGACGCCGCCGAAGACAAGCGCGACGCCGACTACAAGGTCGCGACCGAGAAGTGCGACAGCCTGGCCGGGGATGCCAAGGCCGCGTGCGTCAGCGCTGCCAAGGCGAAGTTCGGCAAGAGCTGAGCGGGCCGCGGTTCGAACGAAGGGCCGCGCTGCGCCGGCCCTTCGGTGCGCGAGCGGCCGGCGCCGCCCGCGCGGCGACGGCAGACCGACCCCGCGCGACCGTTGATCCGAGACGCGCGTTGTGGGCCGCGTCCTACGGTGCTTTCGGTGCGGTCCGACCGCGGCGGCGGGGGCAGCCGGATACCCTTCATCCATGCACCGGCGCACGGGCATTCCGCAGCGCCGCCACACCGCAGGGATGGAGCAGCGCATGCACCGCGATCGCCAACAGGAAGCCGGCGTCGTATCGAGTCTGAACCCAGTCGTCGGAGCGACACGATGCGCTGTTGTTCGAACCACTTGCTGATGGCCTGGATGCTCGGCTTGGCCGCGGTGCCGACCGCGCGCGCCGACGACGAGGGTTCCGCGCTCGCCGCCGCCGTCGCGCCGCTCGGGGCCGGCAGCAACGGTGCGCCGCGGCTCGTGCGCAACGACGATCCCGTCGAGCCCGGGCGCAGCGCGCCGGGCTACCGCGGCGAAACCACCGAACTGAGCTATCGCTGGTGGGTGTCGAAAGGGCACGCGGACCTGGGCCTGGGCCTGGGCGCGCTGGCCTACGTGGCCCGCCCGACCGGCAGCTTGCCCGGCCTTGGCCCCGACGGCGGCACCATGCTGCTCGCCTCCGGCAGCGTGCTGACGCTCGGGATGCGCTACCGCACGTCGGCGCGCTCGTCCGTGTTCGCCGACGCCGCGAACTGGCGCGGCGCCGGTCCGGGCGGCGGCGAGGCGCTGGTGGGCAAGGTCGGCCTCGAGTTCAAGACCGCGAAATCGCGCTGGAACCTCGCTTACGGCGGCCTCGGCCTGACCCTTCCGGGCGATGCGCGCATGACGCTGCGCATGCGCCGCGGCGGCCTGGCCCTGTACATGCACAGTTCGTTCTGAGCGCCCCGGCTCCCATGCAGGTTGACGCGCCATGGCGCGGCGCGCTCAGCCCTTCATCAGGTGCGCCAGGCGCTGGCCTGGGCGGGTGTGTTCGGCCACGACCTTCAGCAGCACCACCAGCGCCGGCCCCAGCAGCAGGCCCCACACGCCCCACAGCGCGCCCCAGAACACGACGCCGATGAACACCGTCGCGGCGTTCATCTTCGCCGCGCGGCCCTGCAGCCAGGCCGTGACGAGGGTGCCGATCAGCGTCGACAGCACCACCACGAAGGCCGCCATGCCGAGCGCCGCGGTGACCGTGCCGTGCGCCAGGTAGGCCTCGGCCGCGCCGAGCCCGGTCAGCAGCGCCATGCCGAGGTAGGGAACGACGTGCAGCACCGCCGCGGTCAGGCCCCAACCGCCGGCGTCGGGCAGGCCGGCGATCGTGAACGCGGCCCAGATCGCGAGGCCGACGATGGTGTTGGTGACGAGCAGCACGCCCCCATAGATGTGGATCTGGCGCATGCACTCCGTCGCCGCGTGCTCGGCGCGCAGGCGCAGCCCGGGCCGCTCGTCCCAGAGGTCGAGGAAGCGCGTCGCCAGCGGCTCGCCGCCGAGCAGCAGGAAGAACGCGACGAAGAGGATGATCGTCAGGTCGCCGGCCAGCTTGAGCAGCGCGCCCGAACCGCTGACGGCGCTTTCGCGCAGCGCCACCGTGGCGGTCTGGGTGATGTTGACCCCGGGGTCGGCGGCGGCCGCGGCGCTCGCGGCGGCCGCCGCCGCCTTCGCCGCCGCGGCTTTCGCGCGCGCGGTCTGGATCAGCGGCCTGGCACCGGCGAGTCGGTCGGCGGCGCGGTCGAGTTCGCGAAATGCGTCGCGGGCGCGGCGCAGCACCGAGTCGGTGGAAGGGTCGGTGTCGGCGACCTGCTGCGCCACCAGGCTGATCATGTCCGGGGCGCGGCCGGCGACGCGCCCGAGCTGGTCGCCGAAAGCCGCACCGGCCAGCCCGATCACGCCGCCGACGATCGCCAGCGTGACGATGACCGCGACCAGGCGCACACGCAGCCAGCGCGTCAGCAACGTCGTCAGCGGCAGCACCAGCAGCGCCAGCATCAGCCCGGCCGTCAGCGGCACCAGGAAGCTGCGCCCCCACCACAGCGCGACGATGACCGCCAGTGTGGCGAGCACCGTGGTGGCAACGCTCTGGACCGGCGCCGAGGCGCTTTCGTGGCTGACGGCACTCATCCGATTTCTCGCTTCCTGGTCACGCGCAAATGAATGAAGGCCCCGCGATCCGCGAGGAATCCGGGGCCTGGATCGCGGGCCGGCGGATCGCCGGCGGCGCGTCGACGAGCGTCGCCGGGTTTACGGACGAACGGCGATCTCGTTCTTGACGGTCTTGACGCCCTTGACCTTCATCGCGATGTCCTCGGCGGTCGCGCGCTCGGCCGCGCTCTTCGCGAAGCCCGAGAGCATCACGGTGCCGTTCAGCGTCTCGACCTTGATGGCGCCGGCGTCGACCATCTTGTTGTCGACGAAGCGCGTCTTCACCGAGGTCGTGATCGCGGCGTCGTCGACATAGGCGCCGACGGTCTCCTGGCCGCGCTGCACGGCGCAGCCCGATGCGGTAACGAGGGCGATGACGGCAATCGCCGAAGCGAGTTTGGTGCGCAGTTGCATGGTGTTCTCTCCTGAGTGGTTGTGGGACGAATGATGAATCGACAGGTGGCCTTGGGCCCGCCACCGTTTGAGGCCGGAATCAGGCGGTCGCAGCGCGCATCACTCGGTCATCCAGTCGCTGAGTTCCTCGGCATGTTCCTGCTCCTGGCTCAGGATGCCTTCGAGCATGCGGCGCGTCGTCGAATCCTTGTCGCCGATCAGCGCGATCATCTGCGTGTAGGCCTCGATCGCGACGCGCTCGGCGACCAGGTTGGCCTTGATCATCGCCTTCAGCCCGAGCGAGGCGTCGTAGTCGGCGTGGCTGCGGGCGAGCAGCGTCGAGGGCGAGAAGTCGGGTTCGCCGCCGAGCTGCACGATGCGCTCGGCGATCTGGTCGCCATGCGCCGTCTCTTCCTGCGCATGCACCATGAACTCCTCGGCGATCTTCGGCGACGCCAGGCCCTTGGCCGTGAAGTGGTGGCGCTTGTAGCGCATCACGCAGACGAGCTCGGTGGCCAGCGCGTCGTTCAGCAGCTTGATGATGTCCTCGCGCCACGGGCCGTAGCTCGGCACGACCGCGCCCTGGTCGAGCGAGCGCTTCGCCGCGTTCAGCGCGCCTTCGTCGAGCACGAGTCGCTCGCCTGCCTTGACGGGCAACGGACTGACGTTGCCGGATTCGCTTTTCGCACTCATGAACGCTCCTTGAAGGACTGACGCAAAGGCGCCGCGACTAGAGGACCGCGCCGATGCCCAGCAACGCGAGCACCACCACGACGATGAACAGGACCAGGAAGACCATGAACAGGATCTTGGCGATCCCGGCCGCGCCGGCGGCGATGCCGGTGAACCCGAAGAAGCCGGCCACGACGGCGATCACGGCAAAGATCAGGGCCCACTTCAGCATCTCGTTGTCCTCTCGCGAGGCGGGTCCGCGATACGCGCCGACCCCGCCTGGTTGGTCGATGGCTCCACTGTAAGAACGAGTGAGCGCGCGGCCCATCGGAGCGGCGCGCGGGCCGCTGTAGGACAGCACCGCGCGGCCACCGCGGCGCTCACTGCGGCGCCGGCGCGATCGTGGTCGCAGTCGCAGTCGCAGTCCCGGGCGCCGCGACACTGGGCGCGCGCGCCTCGAGGCGCACGAGGCAGCTGCTCGCGGCCTCCAGCTCGTCCCAGCGCAGCGTCTCGCCACGGCGCAGCTCGCGCGTTGGCGCGGGGTCGGCGGCTGGCGCGGCGCCGGCGCGCCGGAAGATCACGCGCAGGCTGCGGCCGGCGCGGCGCAGCGTCAGCTCGGCCGTGTCCCAGTGCGGCGGCAGGCACGGCACGAAGCCGATCTCGTCGCCGCGCTGGCGCAGCCCGAACAGGTGCTCGATCGCGGCGCGGTGCATCCAGGCCGCCGAGCCGGTGTACCAGCTCCAGCCGCCGCGGCCGACATACGGCGCCTCGGCATAGACGTCGCCGGCCATCACATAGGGTTCGATCGCATAGGGCTGGCTGCGCGCCGGGTCGGCCGCGCGGTGCGCGGGGCTCAGGTAGGTGAAGTAGCGGTAGGCGGTCTCGGCATTGCCGGACATCGCCTGCGCGATCAGCGCCCAGACGCCGGCATGCGAGTACTGCCCGCCGTTCTCGCGCACGCCGGGCGGGTAGGCCTGGATGTAGCCGGCGCTCGGTTGCTGCGCTTGCAGCGGTGGCGTCAGCAGCTTGATCAGGCCGGCGTCGGCGTCGACGAGGTGCTTGTCGAGCGCCGCCAGCGCCATGCGCTGGAATGCCGCCGGTGCGGCATCCGAGATCACCGACCAGGCCTGCGCGATCAGGTCGATGCGGCATTCGGCGTTGAGGTTCGAACCCAGCGGCGTGCCGTCGTCGAAGAACGCGCGCCGGTACCACTGGCCATCCCAGGCGTCGCGCTGCAGTGCGCTGCGCCAGCCGCGCGCGGCCTCTTCCCAGCGGCGCGCACGCGCGGTCTCGCCGCGGGCACGGGCGATCGGCAGGTAGGCCTCGACGATCTGGCACAGGAACCAGGCCAGCCACACCGATTCGCCGCGGCCCTCGGCGCCGACCCGGTTCATGCCGTCGTTCCAGTCGCCGCTGCCCATCAGCGGCAGGCCGTGCGCGCCGGTGCGAAGGCTGCGGTCGATCGCGCGCGCGGCGTGCTCGAACACGCTGGCGCGCGCCGCGCTCGGCGCCGGCACGGCATACGCGTCCTCGGCGCCGTCCGGGATCGGGCCGCCTTCGATGAACGCGACCGGCTCGTCGAGCAGCGCCGCGTCGCCGGTGCACTGCAGGTAGTGCGCGACGGCGTGCGGCAGCCACAGCAGGTCGTCGGAGAAATGGGTGCGCACGCCGGCGCCGGTGGGGGCGTGCCACCAGTGCTGCACGTCGCCCTCGACGAACTGGCGCGACGCGTTCAGCAGGATCTGGCGGCGCAGCATGTCGGGCGCGGCCCAGGTCAGGGCCATCGCGTCCTGCAGCTGGTCGCGGAACCCGAACGCGCCGCCGGCCTGGTAGAAGCCGGCCTTGGCCCACAACCGGCAGGCGATCGTCTGGTACAGCAGCCAGCGGTTCACCATCGCGTCGAACAGCGGGTCGGGCGTCTTCACGGTGGTGGCGCCGAGCAGCCCATCCCAGTGCATGCGGGCCTGGTCGATGCGCTGCGTCGCCGAGGTGGCGACGGCGGTCGTGGCGAGTTGGCGCGCATCGGTCGGCGTCGCGCCGAAGCCGAGCAGGAACACGCACTCGGCGGTCTCGCCGGCAGGGATCGCGATCGTCGTCGACAGCGCGGCGCAGGGGTCGAGGCCGGCGCCGCTGTGCTGGCCGAACGCATCGGGCAGCGCAAGGCGGCCGCGCGCATCGAAGCATTCGCGGCGGTCGCAGGTCCAGTCCGGCACCGCGTCGGCACGGGTGCGCAGCGCGAGGAACGCGGTGCCTTCGCCGAAGCCGCCGGCGCGGTCGCGCTGGGTGCAGGTCAGCGCGATCAGGCGCTGCGCGCCGGCGTCGCGTGCGGTACCGGCCAGGCGCTGCGTGAACGAGGCGGTGTCGGTGCTGGCGCGGTCGCCACGGTTCGCGCCCATCACCCACTCGGCAATGCCGATCGCGCGCAGCCGCTGCGTGCGATGGCCGCGGTTGACGAGCCGCAGCCGCAGCTGCTTGACCGCCGTCTCGGGGTCGACGCACCACGCCGCGCTGACCTCGAGATCGCCGCGCCGGTGGCTGATGACGCTGTAACCCTGGCCGTGCGCGATCCGGTAGGTCGCGGCTGCGTCGCCCCAGGCCGACGGCGTCACGCTCCACAACTCGCGCGTGCGCAGGTCCTGCAGCAGGAACCACTCGCCGGGCGGATCGGCCAGCGCATCGTTCGACCACGGCGTCAGCTGGTTCAGCCGGCTGTTCAGGGCCCAGGTGTAGCCGCCACCGGCCTCCGAGATCTGGGCGCCGAAGTCCGGATTCGCGAGCACGTTGACCCAGGGCCGCGCCGGTCGCTGGAACACGCTCACGTCGAAGCGGAACTCGCCGCCCTCGGGCATGAAGCGGCCCTGCGAGACGCGCGGCTGCGCACCGGCGGCGATCGGTACCGCGGCGATCGAGCCGGCGTGGCGCTCCTCGAACGCGGTCTCGTGCTGCTCGCTCCACTCCTGCACGTGGTGGGTCAGCGGCCGGCCGTCGGCATTGAAGTGCACGCGCGCCAGCGTGCGCAGCGTGCCGAGTTCGTCGGCCGTCAGGTCGTCGGCGCGCAGCAGCTGGAAGCTGGTGACGGTCGCGCCGGCCACGCCGCCGTTCTGCGCCGCGAACTGGTCGCGCAGCGCCGCGACGTCGCGCTGCAGCGCCATCAGGTACGAGCTCGGCTCGGCGTTCACCACGACCAGGTCGCAGGCCACGCCCGACCATGACCAGACGCGCAGCGCCTGCACCAGCGCGCGCAGCAGCCCCATGCCCTGCGGCGCGCCGGCCGAGACCAGCAGGATGGGCCGGTCGCCGGAGATGCCGAAGCGCCACAGCAGGCGGCGGTCGCAGGCCTGGGCGATCGTGTCGGCGGCCGTGGCGTCGTACGCCGGCGGTCGGGTCACGCTCATCACGATCGCGGTCGTCAGCAGCTGGATCGCCGCGAAGTTCTCGGCGTTGATCGCGAGCTCGCGCAGGCGGATGCCGGTCAGCGTCGCCGACATCAGCGAGGCCCGCTCGATCGGGCTGTGCTGGCGATGCTTGTCGACGACGGCGTCGAGCGTGGTGCGCTGGTCGGAGGCGGCGGTGCAGAAGGTGAGGGTGATCTTGGCGTGCGCCGCGAGCTGCAGCCGCACCGACAGCGCGCACACCGGGTCCAGCCCGGTATCGAGCGGCTGCTCGGACGCGCCCGCGTCGCCGGGTTCGGGCAATGGCGCGAACGAGGCCAGCGGCTGGCTGCGGTCGCGATTGCGGCCGAGCCAGCCGAGCCGGTCGGTCTGGACGCGCAGCGCGGTGACGGCCGGGTCGCTTTCGGCCAGAAAGTGGACCGCGTGCAGCCCGGCTTCGGTCGGCAGGCGCGGCTTGCGCTCGAAGCGCAGCGCCTGCTGCGCCGGCTGCCACGCCGAGCGCAGGAACAGGTTCGAGAACGCCGGGTGGGCCTCGTCGGCGGCGGGCGCGGCGAGCGTGATCTCGAACGCCGACATCAGCTCGAGTTCGAGCGTGCGTTCGCCGAGGTTGCGCAGCTCGACCTGGCGGAACTCGATGTCGTCCTCCGGGCTGACCCAGACCGTCGTGCGGGCCCCGATCTCGGGCCAGGTCGCCTCGAAGCAGACACGGTCGGCGTGGTAGGTGCTCTGGTAGTGCGCGGCCGGGTCCGGCGCCGGGTGCTGCGTCAGCGACACCGCCTGCGGCTGGCGGTCCCAGCGCAGGTAGAGGAAGCTGCCGTGCGCGTCGCGCAGCGCGTCGTCGCGCCAGCGCGAGACGCCGACCTGGCCCCAGCGGCTCCAGCCCGCGCCGTTCGGGCGCAGCGACACGCTGTAGCGGCCGTTGGACAGCAGGTGGGTCGGCGCCAGCGCCGCGATGCCCGGCACGAGCTCGCGCAGCATGCCCGGCGCGCGCCGCTGGCGGGCGTCCGGCGACGGCCCCGGCGGCGGCTCGAGCAGCAGCGGGACCTCGCGCGGCGCGCGCTCGTGCAGCAGCGACGCGACCGCCTCGATGTGCGCGTTCGTCATCGCCCAGCGGCGCGGCGCGCCGTCGAGCAGCACGTTGGTGATCGCGACGATGCTCATGCCCTGGTGGTGCGCCATGAAGGTGTCGACGCGCGTGAAGCCGTCGCCCGCGCCCTGGCGGCCGGGGCTGAAGTCGAGTGCCTCGATGAAGCCGTAGCGCGCGCGCGGCGTCAGCGCGTCCAGGCGCATCAGGTTCGCGACCGCCAGGTGCGGTGCGATCTGGGCCGCCAGCGCCGTGGCATAGGGCGCGATCACCAGCTCGTCCGGCGGCGTGCGGCGCAGCGCCAGCCGCGGCACGCCCTGCGGCGCGTACTGGTAGGCGAGCGTGTGGTCGCTCGCCGCGTAGGCCGACTCCGAGATGCCCCAGGGCACGTGCTGGGTGTGCCCGAAGGCCACCTGCTCGCGGATCGCCGCGTGGCAGGCCGCGCGCAGCACGCTGCCGTGCGGCTCGTCGAGCAGCAGCGTGGGCATCAGGTACTCGAACATCGACCCCGACCACGAGCGCAGGCCGGCGTGGGCGCCCGCCGCGTAGAACGGTCGCCCGAGCGCGGCCCAGTGGTTCACCGGCACGTCGCCCTTCGCGATCGCCAGCAGGCTGGTCAGCCGCGACTCGGAGGCGAGCAGGTCGTAGAAACTGGCGTCGAGCTGCTGCTCGGCGACGCGGTAGCCGATGTGGAACAGGTGGCGCTTGCGGTGGTACAGGAAGCCGTAGTCGGCCTCCCAGGCAAGCGCGTCGCAGCGTGCCGCGACCGCGTGCAGCCGGTGCATCGCCCCGCCGTCGAACGCGACCTGCGCGCGCGCGTCGGCACCGGGCTTCTCGGCTTGCGCGGCCTGGGCATCGAACAGCGCGCTGCGCAAGGTGACGACGTGATCGGCGGCGCGCCACGCGAACTCGTCGAGCGTGCCCGGCGCCAGCGCGGCGCGGTCGTCGGGCAGCAGGCCTGCGAGCTCGTCGGAGGCGCTGCGCAGCAGGCCGTCGAGCCAGTCGGGGCGCTCGACGGCATCCGCGAGCGGGTCGTCGAGCGCGAGCAGGCGCATCAGGCCGCCGTCCGGCAGCGCCTCGGTCGCCGCCGCGCGCAAGGGCTCGAGCCGCGCCTTCGACGCGGCCAGCGCACTGCGCGCCGCGCTCGTGTCGTAGGGCGCACGCGCGAGTTCGATGCAGGCCTGCGCGACCGCGAGCAGGTTGCCGCTCAGGTTGCCGCTGTCGACCGTGGACACGTACATCGGCAGCAGCGCCGCCTTGTGCTGGGTGTCGTACCAGTTCAGGAAATGGCCGCGGTGGCGCGGCAGCTCGGCGAGCGTGGCGAGCGTGGCCTCGAGGCGCCCGAGCAGATCCTGTGTACCGATCCAGCCGAAGCGGCGCGCGCAGGCTGCACTCAGCAGGTACAGGCCGATGTTGGTCGGCGAGGTGCGGTGCGCGACCAGGGTCTGCGGCGTCAGCTGCAGGTTGTCGGGCGGAAGAAAGTGGTCGTCGGGGCCGACGCAGCGCTCGAACAGCCGCCAGGTGTCGCGCGCGGCGTCTTCGAGGTAGCGGCGGTCGGCAGCGGGCAGGGCGGCGTCGCGCTTCGGCGGGCGTGCCCGGCTGACCCACCAGGTCCACAGCGGCGAGGCGGCCCAGGCGGCGCACAGCAGCGTCGCCAGCGCGGTCGACGGCGTGCCCGCGACCAACAGTCCGATCCACAGCGCCAGGGCGACCAGCGGCACGGCGCGGTGGCGGCGCACGATCGTGCGCCACTCGGTCGATGCGGAGGCCTGCGCCGCCGCGGCGGTCGTCCATTGGAGCAGGTGACGCCGGCTCACGGTCATGCGCCAGAGGGCGCGCAGCACCGCGTCCAGATTCATCAGTGCGAGCTGCAGCAGTTGCGCAAGCAGCCACAGGCCGCTGCAGACGGCGCGGCGCAATTCCGCGAAGGCCTGGCGGTAGAAGTTCAGCTTGGCGATGCCGTCGCGGCTCGGCGCGAAGCCGGCGACCGCACCCATCAGCGGCCCGCCGATCAGCGCCGCCAGCACCACCGCCAACGCCGGCAGCGGCGCGACGACGCCGCTGCCGAGCGCGAGCACGAGCAATGCCAGCGACATCGGCGCGACCAGCGAGCGGCGCAGGTTGTCGGTCATCTTCCAGCGGTTGATCGCGCGGATGCCGTAGGTCGAGGGGCGCAGCAGGAACGGCAGCAGCTGCCAGTCGCCGCGCGTCCAGCGGTGCACGCGCGAGGCGGCGACGTCGGCGTGGAACGGCGCGTCCTCGATCACCGTGATGTCGGTGACGGCGGCGCAGCGCGCGAGCGAGCCTTCGAGCAGGTCGTGGCTCAGCACCTGGCCGTCGGGCAACCGGCCCGACAGCACCGCGTGCACGGCGCCGACATGCAGCAAGCCCTTGCCGGTGAAGGTGCCTTCGTGGAAGACGTCCTGGTAGACCTCCGAGCTCGCGGCGCTGTAGGGATCGATGCCGCACTGGCCCGCGAACAGCCAGTGGTACAGCGTGAAGTCCTGGGGTGCCGGCAGCGGCGTGACCACGCGCGGCTGCAGGATGCCGTAGCCGCGCGTCACGGTGCGCGTCGCCGCGTCGACATGCGGCTGGTTGTCCGGGTGCGCCGCGACCCCGACCAGCTCGCGCAGCCGCCCCGGCGGCAGCTGGGTGTCGCCGTCGAGCGTGACCACGTAGCGCGTGCCCGGTTCGACTCGTGACCATTCGCCCAGGTCGACGAACGGACCGGGCAGCGCGCTGCCGGCCGGCGGCGCAGCGAGCAGGCTGACCAGTTGCTCGAGCTTGCCGCGCTTGCGTTCCCAGCCGATGAAGCTGCCCTCGGTGGTGCTGAAGGTGCGCGCGCGGTGCAGCACGATGAAGCGCGGCGCCCGGTCCGGCGCGAGCGCATAGCGCGTGTTCAGCGCGGCGATGCAGCGTACCGCGGCGTCGAGCAGCGGCGTGTCGGACGCGAGGGTCGCGGTGGCGGCGTCGGCCCAGTCGGTGAGCAGCGCGAACTGCGCATGCTGCTCGGGATTGGCGAGGTGGTGCAGCTCGAGCCGGTGCGCGATCTCGTCGACCGATCGGCGGCTCGTCAGCATGCCGGGAATGACCACCATCACGCGGTGCTCGGGCGGGATGCCGTGCGCCAGCGCCAGCCGCGGCAGGCGGCTCGGCCGGGCCGACTCGCTGATCAGCCGGTTGATCACCGCGACCACGACCTCGGAGGCCGGGAACAGCATCAGCGCCGCGGCGATCAGCGCGAGCCACGACGGCGCGTCTGGCGCCGTCGCCGCGGCACCGTGGCGCAGCATCATCCAGGCCACCAGCGCGACGCTGCCACCGGCCAGCGTGGCCAGGTAGGCCGGCAGCGCGGCGTGGCGCTGCAGGGCCTGCCAGAGCCGCGCGCCGGTCTCGCGCAGGCCGAGCCGGCGCAGCAGCTCGGCGCGGCCCGCGCCTCGCAGCCAGTGGCCGGCGTTGGCGGTGGCGTCGGCGCCGTGCATCAGCTCCATCAGGCTCTGCGCGACCGCGAGTTCGGAGCGGCCGCTGCGGCGCGCCAGCAGCTCGATCGCGTGCAGCGTGCCATCGCGGGTGTCGGCGCGTTCGGCCTCGAACGCCGGCGACTGCAGCAGCAGCCGCATCGTCGCGCTGGTGTGGTCGATGATGTCGGGCCAGTCGGCATTGCCGATCAGGCGCAGCGAGCCGATCGCGTTGCTGACGCTCAGGTTGTCGGCGGCCTGTTCAGCGGGCTGCTGCACCTGCGCCGCGGCGAGGTCGGGCAGCTGCTGCCGCAGCCACTGGTGGTATTTGGTCAGGCCGCTGGCCTGGTGGTCCTGCAGGCGCTGCGCGACCTGCACCAGGAAAACCCGGCCGACGCCGCGCCGGTTCAGCAGCGCCAGCAGTTCGTCGAGCCGCGCGGTCGGGTAGGCCTCGATGCGATCGCCGACGAGGTTGGCGACCTCGCGCGCCGCCTTGTTCGTCGCGAGGCGCTCGGCCAGGCGCCGCAGGTTCTCGACCAGCACGACCCGCAGCGTCGTCGGCAGCGCCCACAGTTCACCGAGCGTCAGCTCGCGGGTCTGCTGGTAGGCGGCGAGGAAATGCGTCAGCAGCTCCTCGTCGAACGCGCCGTCGGTGTGCGCGACGAAGGCCCAGGCGACGCCGTAGACGCGCGGCAGGCCGGCGAGCGGCTCGTCGATCAGCACCGGCAGGTCGCGGAAGTAGCGCCGCGGCAGGCCTTCGTGGATCTCCTTGAGCTGGCCCTCGATCAGGTGAAAGTTGTCGAGCAGCCACTCGGCCGCCGGGCTGACGTGGTAGCCGGTGCGGGCCTGCGCGCCGATGTACTGCTGCGCCTCGCGCAGGCTGCGGATGTTGTCGGCCAGGCGCGGGAAGAAGGCGCCGCTGCGGCCCCGGGCCGGTGCGGCGCGGTGCGTCTCGCCCAGGCTGCGCCCGTGCTGCGCGAAGCGCTCGGGGCCGAAGATCTCGGATCGGTTCGGAGGCTCGACCGCGCCGCGGGCGCCGTCGAGGATGTCGAGCAGGGGCTCAGGTGCGTCGGGGACCAGCCGCAGCAGGTCGGATGATCGCGTCATGTCGCTGTCGCATGCCTCACAGCGCCAGCGCGGTCAGTCCGATCATCGCCGCCACGATGCACAAGGTGGTGACGAAGCGCGGTGCGACGAAGTCGTGCACGGTGTCGGCGGCGCAGCGCAGCGCGAACCAGCGCCCGCGGCAGCCGTTGCAGCGGTCGACGTGCGCGCCCAGCTCGCGCAACCCCATCGGTGCGGAGTCGGTCGCGTCGGCGAACGTGGAGGTGCTCCAGCGGGGCGAGAGGGCGACGTGGGTGTGCATGGGCTTCTCCGAAAACTGTTCGACGATCGTATGAAGCCGGAGGCGGCGCGTCTGTCGGCACGACGCGTCGGGATCCGTAGGACGATTCCTAGCGCGTCTTCACAGAGCGCGGGGTGCCCGAGTGTGACAGGTGCAAAAAAAAGCGCGCCTCGGCGCGCTTTCAAGACCCCACGGGGGAGAACCGGCCCGCGGGCGCGGAGCAGACTCCGGGCGCAGGCGAAGGGGTCGGTGGAGGTGATCTAAGGGGCTGGCGTGCGCCTCTCGTCCATCGGTGCGGCATCGGCCGGCGGCGCCGGGCGTGCCAGCTGTGCGCCCAGCATCGTCAGCCACGACTCGAGCGGCAACCGGGCGACGACGCGCGCCGCGAACTGCGGCACCAACCCGGCGAACAGCGCCGAGCCGAAGATCCAGCGCCACGGCCGGCTCCAGGCCAGGCCCGCACCGACCAGGCCGGCGACGAGCACCAGCAGCAGCGGATGGCGTTGGGCCAGCGGTCGCGCCAGCGCGTTCGAGGCCTCGCCGGCCCGCTGTGAAATCGGCCGCAGCGGGTGCTGCCACCACCAGGCGGCGAGGGCGTCCAGCAGTTCCGCCACCAGCGGCCACTCGCGCAGCCGCTGCACGGACGGCCCCGGCGCGGCCCGGGGTGCGGCGGGTGGCGGCAGCATCGCGCGACGCAGACGTTCGCGCGAGCGCTCGACCCGCTCGAGGGCCGCGGCCGTCATGGCGTGCCCACGCTGCGCAGCATCGCGAGATCGGCCGTCAGCTGCTGCTTCAGGTCGGCGAACGCGTCGTCCGGCGGCGGCCGGCCCGCGAGCGCGCAGGCGGCCGCGAGCAGCGCGGCCACGCCGGGCGCCGCGAGCAGCGCCCAGGGGGCATGCAGGTTCGCTGCGGGTGTCACGGCCCAGAGCATCAGCGCGGTCCCCGCCAGCATCGCCGCCGTGACCCCCAGGCCGAGCGCCACCGCACACAGCAGCAGGCGCTGCTTGTACGCGCTGGCGGTTCGCCCGAGCTCTTCGCCGAGCAGGCCTGCATAGGCTTCGGCGTGGTCGGCCAGCAGCTGGGGCTGCGTGGCTGCCAGGCGCAGCAGCGGGTGGACCATGGCGTCGCGGCAGGGGCCGGAAGCGTCAGGCGTGGTGGCGCGAGCGGCTCATCAGGCCGATCAGCGCCATCAGCACCGCGCCGGTCGCTGCGGCGATCAGCATCGCCTTGACGGGTTCGTCCTTGATGTAGCCGACGGTCGTGTCCTGCGCGCGCAAGGCCTTCTCGCGCAGCTGCGCCGAGGTCTCGCGTACCGCGTCGGCGCTGCGCCGCGCAGCCGTCTCGGCCTGGCTCGACAGGCGGTTGAGCAGCGGCGCCGCGTGATCGCGGGCGCGGTCGACCTGGTCGTTGAGCCGATCGAAGGCGGCGTTGGCGACGTTCTGGGTCGAGCGGATCGCGCTGCTCGCGCTGTCGGCGGCCTGGTCGGCGAGGTTCGACGCCTGCTGCCCGACGGGCTTGATGGTGGTGTCCATGCTGATGATTTCCTTCGTGGGTGAAAACGGATGCGGTCGAGAGGGCCGGGGCCGCGAGGCGTCAGCCTCTCTTGATGAGGCCGAACAGGAAGCTGGCGACGGCCAGGATCGCGAACAGCACGAACAGGATCTTGGCGATGCCGACGGCACCGGCAGCGATGCCGCCGAAGCCGAACAGCGCGGCAATCAGCGCGATCACGAAGAAGACAACGGCGTAGTGCAGCATGGCGGGGCTCCTGGTACGCGAAGCGGCAGTGCGCTCCGGTCTGACGCGTCGCACCGGTATTGATGCGATGAGTCCAGTGTGCGTCGCCCGGCGGCCCGCCACGATAGGGCGCGTCGCCGCAGCGTTGTCGGGGGAGCTTCTCAGCCGCTGTAGGACGGCGCCGACGCGTCCTCGCCCTCGGGCGACTCGGCGCTTTCGGGCAGGTCGGCGCGGATCAGCGTGCCCTGGCCGGGTGTCGATTCCATCGTCATCTGCCCGCCTTCGGTCTCGAGCCGGTAGCGCATGCCGAGCAGGCCGTGGGCGCTGGTGCGCGGTGCGGTGGTGTCGAAGCCGACGCCGTTGTCGCGCACCGAGACGTGCACCTGCCCGTCGGCCGACGACAGCCGCACCGATACCGCGGTCGCCTGCGCGTACTTGGTGATGTTGGTCAGCGCCTCCTGCACCAGGCGGTAGACCGTGAGCTCGCCGGCGGGCCGCAGACGCACCGGTTCGAATTCGGTGTCGACCTTGATCTCGCCGCGACGGCCCCACTCGCGCACCAGGATGTCGAGCGCGGCGACCAGCCCGAGGTTGCTCAGCGACGACGGGCGCAGATCCTCGATGATGCGGCGCTTCAGCGCGATGCCGCTGTTCAGGCCGTCGCTGAGGTGCTGGAGCCGCTCGAGCACCTCGGGCGTCGTGACGCCCAGGCGCGACTTGAGCCGCGCCACGTCGAGCTTGGCGGCGGTGAGCAGGGCGCCGAGTTCGTCGTGCAACTCGCGCGCGAGCCGGTGGCGCTCGTCCTCGCGCACCGACTGCAGGTGGCGCGCGAGCTCGGTCAGCTGCGCGGTGCGCAGCAGCACCTCGCGTTCGAACTGGTCGCGTTCGGCCTGCACCAGTCGGCGCTGCTGCTCGCGCTGGCGCACCAGCGCCGTCGTCTGGCGCAGGTACATGTAGAGCGCGAGCAGGCTGAGCGCGGTCATTGCGGTCACGCCGATGCGGTTCAGCAGCAGCGTCTGGGCGAGGCTGCGGCGCGCCACCGCGACCTTGGCGGACTCGAGATCGAGCAGCTTCTCGCTGAGCACGCGCACCGTGTCCATCTGCTCCTGGCCGATGTTGCTGAGCATCAGGCTGTGCCAGGCCTCCACCTTCTCCTCGTCGTGCAGCTTCTTCGTCTCGGCCAGTTCGGAGAGCTTGTTGCGCGAGGCCTGCGTCAGCTGCCGCATCAGCGCGTCGGCGTCGGGTTCCGGCCGGTAGTAGTCGTTCAGCCAGTTCAGCGTTTCGCCGACGGTGGCCTGCGCTTCGACATACGGCTTCAGGTACTCCTGCCGGCTCGTCAGCAGGTAGCCGCGCTGCCCGGTCTCGGCGTCGGTCAGGCTGCGCCACAGGACCTGGATCTTCGAGCGCGCCGTTGCCTGCGTTCCCAGCGCGTCGAACGTCGACATCGCCTGCTGGTACGAGCTCTCGCTGATCAGGAACATCGCGAGCGCGGCCAGCGCCGCCAGCGGGAAGGCGAACGGGCTGCCGCGCAGCAGCGGCAACAACTTCAGCGGCGTCGGCATCGCGGTCACCTTACCTTAAACTGCTGCCATTCATCACTCCGCCCGGCCGCACCATGATTCGAATCGCCATCATCGATGACCACGCGATCGTGCGCGCGGGGTTGCGCCAGTTCTTTTCCGAGCAGGTCGACCTGACGGTCGTGGCCGAGGCCTCCAGCGGCAAGGAGGCGATCGACATCGTGCGCAAGGGCGATGTCGACGTGATCCTGATGGACCTGTCGATGCCCGACCAGAGCGGGGTCGACGCGCTCGCGGCGATCAAGGCGCGCGCGCCCGACCTGCCGGTGCTGATCCTGTCGGGCTTCCCGGAAGAGCACTACGCGACCACCCTGCTGCGCCAGGGGGCGAGCGGCTACCTGAACAAGGAATGCGATCCCGAGGAGATCGTCAAGGCGATCCGCACCGTGTTCCGCGGTCGCAAGTACATCACCGCCGGCGTCGCCGAGCTGCTCGCCGACGGCCTCGGCGGTGCCGGCGACAAGCCGGCCCACGAGCAGCTCTCGGAGCGCGAGTTCCAGGTCTTCCTGCGGCTGGCCAAGGGCGAGACGATCGGCCACATGGCCGACAGCATGTCGCTGAGCGTGAAGACGGTCAGCACCTACCGCACGCGCGTGATGGAGAAGATGAACCTGTCGTCGAACAGCGATCTGACCTACTACGCGCTGAAGAACGGCCTGATCCAGTAGCCGGTCCACGTCACACGGGCGCCAGGGCGCCATGGCCGGTCTCGCCCGAAGCCAGGCGCGCGCAGTACAGGATCAGCGAGTCGATCTCGTTCGACTTGTCGAACACGCGATCGGCGCCGAGGTCCATGCACTTGCGGCGCATGTCGGGTGTCGCGTAGTTGCTCAGTACCACCAGGCTCATCGGCCTGCCGAGATCGCTGGCGGCGCGTAGCACGCCCAGGCCGGAGCCGCGCTTCAGGAAGACGTCGATGATCACCAGGTCGCACTCGTGCGCAGGCGAGGTCAACCAGCTCACCGCCGCGGGCTCGTCCTCCGCGGTGCCTACCACCTGGACCGGCGCGAGCTCTTCGAGGGCCGCTGTCAGGTTCTCCCGGATGACCGGGCTGTCTTCGACGATAAAGGCTTTGAGGGCGGGCATTTCCGGGTGGGCAACGCTGGGGCGGACTGGGGCTGCGACGAGGCTTCGATCGGCGATCCCTCGTCGACGCCACGACCGCTCGGGAACATCCCGCGAGCCGACACTACATTGTTTCGCACATTGCCCACGGGTTCAAACCCGTAACGACCCGATGCAACGTCGGACACGTCCTACACCCGCGCGGCCGGGCCTGTGTTACCGGCGCTGCCAGAATCCCTACATGACCACACGCCTGCTCCGCATCGCCGTCCTGTGTGTCGGCTTCGTGCTCGCCGGCGCCGCGGCGGCCGCGCCGACGATCGTCGTCGGTTCCAAGCGCTTCACCGAGTCGTACATCCTGGGCGAGATCGTGCGCCAGACGCTGGTGGCGCAGGGCATTGCCGCCGAGCACCGGCAGGGGCTGGGCAACACCGGGATCCTCGAGCAGGCCCTGGCCAGCGGCGCGGTCGACGTGTACCCGGAGTACACCGGCACGATCGTGCGGGAACTGCTGAAGCGGCCGCAGGCCACCGGCAACCCGTCGCTCGCCGAGTTGAACGAGTGGCTGGCGCCGCGCGGGCTGAAGGTGGCGGTGCCGCTCGGTTTCAACAACACCTACGCGCTGGCGATGAGCGAGGCGCGCGCGGCCGAGCTCGGGATCCGGCGCATCTCCGACCTGCTCGGCCCCCAGGCGAGCGGGCTGCGGCTCGGCCTGTCGCACGAGTTCCTGGAGCGCGGCGACGGCTGGCCCGCCCTGAAGGCGGCCTACAAGCTGCCGCAGGCGAGCGCCGCCGGGCTCGATCACGGTCTGGCCTACGACGCGATCGCCAGCGGCAGCGTCGACCTGATCGACATCTATTCGACCGATGCCAAGGTCGGCCGCTACCACCTGCGCGTGCTGCAGGACGACCTCGGCTTCTTTCCGAAGTACGACGCGGTGCTGCTGATGCGCCGCAGCCTCGATGTGCGGCCGCTGGCGCGGCTCGAAGGACGCATCGACGCGGCGGCGATGATCGCGATGAACGCGCAGGTCGAGCTCGACGGGCGCAGCTTCGCCGAGGTCGCGCAGCGTTTCGTCGAGGGCGGCGTCGCGCCCGCCGTGCGACCGGCGCAGGGCTTCCTGCAGCGCCTGTTCGCGCCGGACTTCGCACGCCTCGCGCTGCAGCACCTGATGCTCGTGTTCGGCTCGCTGCTGATCGCGGTGCTCGTCGGCGTGCCGCTGGGTGTGGCGGCCTGGCGCTGGCGGCGCAGCGCGGGCTGGGTGCTGGGGCTCGTCGCGGTGCTGCAGACGGTGCCGTCGCTGGCGCTGCTCGCGTTCCTGATCGCGCTGCTGGGCCGTATCGGCTTCGTGCCGGCGCTGATCGCGCTGTTCCTGTACGCCTTGCTGCCGATCGTGCGCAACACCCATGCCGGGCTGCAGGGCGTGCCCGACGGCCTGGCGCAGGCCGCACTGTCGCTCGGGCTGACGCGATCGCAGAGCCTGCGCGAGGTGCAGTTGCCGCTCGCGCTGCCGACGCTGATGGCGGGCGTGAAGACCGCTGCGGTGATCAACGTCGGCACCGCGACGATGGCCGCGTTCATCGGCGCTGGCGGCTTCGGCGAGCGCATCGTCGCCGGGCTGGCGGTGAACGACAGCGGCGCGATGCTCGCCGGCGCGCTGCCGGCCGCGGTGCTGGCGCTGCTGGTGCAGGCGGTGTTCGATGGCGTCGAGCGGCGGATGGTGCGCGGGCGCCCGGGCTGACCGCGGCGCCGCGCCGCCGCGTCACCACAGGCGACAATCGCGCCATGCCGCTCACGCCCTTCGACTGGATCCTGCTCGCCCTCCTCGTTGCGCTGCTGCTGCTGACCTTGTGGCTGGCGCTGCGGCGCACCGATGCTGCGCCGCTGAAGGTGTTGCACGACGAACTGCAGGGCGCCGTGCACGCCGACGTGCAGCAGCTCGAGCGCAGTCTGCGCGACGAGGTCGCGCGCAGCGCCGGCGGCACGCGCAGCGAGCTCGCGCAGACGCTCGCGACCTTCCAGCAGACCCTGCTCACGCAGCAGGGCGACGTGGCGCGCACGCAGAACGAGCAGATCGACAGTTTCCGCACCCAGCTCGCGGCGACCCAGCAACACCAGGCCGACACGCTGGGGCGCTCCGGCGAGCAGCAGGCGTTGTCGTTGCAGCGCTTCTCGGAGACGCTGACGGAGCAGCTGCGCGCGCTCGCACAATCGAACGATCAGCGCATGGCCGAGGTGCGCACGACGGTCGAGCAGAAGCTCGCGGCGATCCAGGCCGACAACGAGAAGAAGCTCGAGCAGATGCGCGCCACCGTCGACGAGAAGCTGCATGCCACGCTGGAACAGCGCCTCGGCGAAAGCTTCAAGCAGGTCGCCGACCGGCTCGAGCAGGTGCACCGCGGCTTGGGCGAGATGCAGCTGCTGGCGAAGGACGTGGGCTCGCTGAACCGCGTGCTGACGAACGTCAAGACGCGCGGCATCTTCGGCGAGGTGCAGCTCGCCGGGCTGCTCGAGCAGGTGTTCACGCCCGAGCAGTACGCCACGAACGTCGAGACCGTGCCGGGCAGCGGCGCGCGCGTCGAGTTCGCGATCAGGTTACCGGGCCGCCGCGACGACGGCGCGCCGCTGTGGCTGCCGATCGACGCGAAGTTTCCGCGCGAGGACTACGAGCGTCTGCTCGACGCGCAGGAGCGCGCCGATAAGCCCGAGGCCGAGGCCGCCGGCCGGGCGATCGAGATGCGCCTGCGGCTCGAGGCGAAGTCGATCCGCGAGAAGTACGTGGCGCCGCCGCACACCACCGAATTCGCGATCCTGTTCGTGCCGACCGAGGGCCTCTACGCCGAGGCCTTGCGCCGCCCCGGCCTGATGGAGGCGCTGCAGCGCGAGTACCGGGTGACGCTGGCCGGGCCAACCACCTTGCTCGCGACGCTGAGCAGCCTGCAGATGGGCTTCCGCACGCTGGCGCTGGAGAAGCGCAGCGCCGAGGTCTGGGAGGTGCTGGGCGCGGTCAAGACCGAATTCGCGAAGTTCGGCGAGGTGCTGGCCAAGACCAAGAAGAAGCTCGACGAGGCCAGCAGCACGATCGATCTGGCGCAGACGCGCACCAACCAGATGGCGCGCAAGCTCAAGTCCGTCGAGGCGCTGTCGGACACGCGCGCACAGGTGCTGCTGCCGATCACCGCGGCGCCGGCCGAGGCCGAACTCGCCGATGACGAGAGCGCCTGAGCCGGATCCGGGTATTCCGGTGGCGCGGGCGAGCGCGCTGCCCCTGGCGGCGGCGCCGCTCAGAACTTGATGCCGGCCGGGTTGGCGGGGGTGGGCGAGGGTGTGCTGGACGGGGCCGGCGGCGGCGCGGACGCCGCGGGCTGCGCCGCGCTGGCCTCGCGACGCTCGACGATCGGCGTCGCGGCCGCGTACTGGTAGTTCGCCGGCAGGCGCGATTCGCGCGGGTAGCCGGCAGCGTCGAGGTAGGAGCCCCAGACGCCGGGTGCCAGGCCACGCATCATCTGCGTGCCGATCGCGAGCGTGGGTGCATCGCGTGCACCCGACAGGCGCTCGAGCGCCTCGCTGTCTTCGGGGGTCTGGACCTGCTTCTCGGCGTAGGGGATGCCGCGCTGACGCAGCAACTGGCGCGCCGCTTCGCAGGGCCCGCAGGTGCCGGTCACGGTGTACAGCGTCACCGGGTAGCGGGCGACCGGCTGCCGCAGTTCGAGCGGCATCGTCACGTCGACCGGCCCGCTGCTCACGCCGCGGCTGCTGATCGCGGTGACCTTGTCCTTGCCCGAGGCCGGCGGCCGGTCGGTGTAGGTGACCTTGCCGTCGGGACCGATCACCTTGTACTGGGCGTGGGCCGGCAACGCTGCGAGCAGCACAACCAGCGGGGCCCAGCACAGCCGGGCCAGCCGGGTCGTCGTCACGCAGTCATGCTTCATGGGGGGCTCCGGGTACGGCACTTTTCCCTGAATCTACCGCACGCGTCGGGGGCCTTCAAGCGAACACCCCCCGAGTGTGTGCCGGAAGGCGCAACTCGGCGGCGTTGTGCGCCGTCAACCCAGGCCGTGGTGCCGCAGCAGCGCGTCGATGCGCGGCTCGCGGCCGCGGAACGCCTTGAAGCTGTCGAGCGTGGGCCGGCTGCCGCCGGTTTCGAGCACGGCCTGGCGGTAGCGCCGGCCGGTCGCGACGTTGAGCACGCCGGCCTCGCCGCCTGCCGATTCCTCGAACGCGCTCCAGGCGTCGGCCGACAGCACCTCGGCCCATTTGTAGCTGTAGTAGCCGGCCGCGTAGCCGCCGTCGAAGATGTGGGTGAAGGTGTTCAGCGGGCGCGCGAACGCCGGCGGCGTCAGTACCGCGACCTCGGCACGGACGGCGTCGACGATCTGGCCGACGCGCTGCTCGGCACCCGGTTCGGTGTGCAGCCGCATGTCGATCAGCGCGAGCTCGACCTGGCGCAAGGTCTCCAGCCCGCTGTGGAAATTCTTGGCCGCGAGCAGGCGATCGAACAGCGCGCGCGGCAGCGGCTCACCGGTGTCGACGTGCGCGGTCATGCGCTTGACGACGTCCCATTCCCAGCAGAAGTTCTCCATGAACTGGCTCGGCAGTTCGACCGCGTCCCACTCGACGCCGGAGATGCCCGACACGCCGAGGTCGTCGATCTGCGTCAGCATCAGTTGCAGGCCGTGGCCGAACTCGTGGAACAGCGTCGTCACGTCGTCGTGCGTGAGCAGCGCGGGCCGCTCGACGCCGTCGGCGACGACCGGCGGCGCGAAGTTGCACACCAGGTGCGCGACCGGCGTCTGCAACTCGCCCTCGGGGCGCAGCCAGCGCTCGCGCACATCGTCCATCCACGCGCCGGGGCGCTTGCCGGGCCGCGCGAACGGATCCAGGTAGAACTGGCCGACCAGGCGCGGCGCGCCGTCGATCGCGTCCGGGTCGTCGCGGTTCGCGGGTGCCTTCTCGATGCGGAAGAAGCGCACGCTCGGGTGCCACACCGGCGCGGTGTCGGGCCGGATGCGCACCTCGAACACGGTCTCGACGATGCGGAACAGGCCTTCGAGCACCTTCGGCTCGGTGAAGTACTGTTTGACCTCCTGTTCGCTGAACGCGTAGCGCTGTTCCTTCAGGCGCTGGCTCGCGTACGCCAGATCCCAGGCCTGCAGGTCGGGCAGGCCGAGCTCGGAGCGCGCGAACTCGCGCAGCTCGGCCAGATCGCGCAGCGCGCCGGGGCGGGCGCGCCGGCCGAGGTCCTGGAGAAATGCGATCACCTGCGCCGGCGAGCCGGCCATCTTCGGCACCAGCGACTGCTCGGCCGGGCTGGCGTGGCCGAGCAGCGCGGCCTCTTCCCGGCGCCATTCGAGCAGCTGGCGGATCAGCGGGCCGTTGTCGAGCGCCGCCGGGCCGAGTTCACTGGCGCGCGTCGCGTACGCGCGATACAGGCGTTCGCGCAACGCGCGGTCGTGCGCGTACTGCATCACCGGGAAGTAGTGCGGCGCGTGCAGGGTCAGCTTGTGTCCGGCCTGGCCCGCGGCGGCGTTGCGTGCGGCCTGCACCACGTCGGCCGGCACGCCCGCCATTTCGTCGGTGCGGGCGAAGTACGCATAACCGTCGGTCGCGTCGAGCACGTGCTCCGAGAACTTCTGCCCGGTCTCGGCCTGCAGGTCCTGCAGCGTCGCGTAGCGCGCCTTCGCGGCGCCTTCGAGCGCGGCGCCCGACAGCTTGAAATCGCGGATCGCGTTGTTCAGCGCGCGCAGGCGCGGCGCCGACAGCCGCGCCGAGCTCGGGTCGGCGAGCACCGCGCGGTACTTCGCGAACAGCCGCTCGTCGGCGCCCATGCGGGTGTGGAAGTCGACGACGCGTGGCATGTTCTCGGTGTACGCGGCGCGCAGTGCGGGCGAATCGGCCACCGCGTGCAGGTGGCCGACCGCGTTCCAGGCGCGGCCCAGCCGCTCGGTCGCGACGTCGAGCACTGCCGACAGCGCGTCGTAGGTCGCGGGCACGTCGGCACCGGTGGCACGGTCCAGCGCCGCGTCGGCCGCGGCAAGCAGCGTGTCCAGCGCGGGTGTGATGTGCTCGGGGCGGATCGCGTCGAAGTGCGGCAGCCCTTCGTTGCCGAGCAGGGGGTTCGTGTCCATTCGCTCGGTCATTCCCGGTGTGTCCGTTTCACGCCGCGGCGACACGTTCGGCCGATTCCAGCGTGTTCACCAGCAGCATTGCCCGCGTCATCGGCCCCACGCCGCCCGGCACCGGTGTGATCCAGCCGGCCACCTGCGAGACCCCGGCGAAGTCGACATCGCCGCAGAGCTTGCCGTCGTCCTTGCGGTTCATGCCGACGTCGATCACGACCGCGCCAGGCTTCACCATATCGGCGGTCAGCACGTCGCGCTTGCCGACCGCGGCGACGACCACGTCGGCCTGTCGCGTCAACGCGCCGATGTCTTTCGTGCCGCTGTGGCAGATGGAGACCGTCGCGTTCGCCTGCAAGAGCAGCAGCGCCATCGGCTTGCCGACGGTGTTGCTGCGACCGATCACGACCGC
Source organism: Rhizobacter sp. (assembly GCA_043725365.1). Taxonomy (GTDB): domain Bacteria; phylum Pseudomonadota; class Gammaproteobacteria; order Burkholderiales; family Burkholderiaceae_C; genus LMDS01. The sequence goes on from JAYSLR010000183.1 coordinate 32,490, forward strand.
GTGCTTGCCGCGCAAGGCGATGCCGGTGGTCTCGATCAGCTTCATGCAGCCGTAGGGCGTGCAGGGGCGAAAGCCCGGCAGGCCGGTCATCAGCTCGCCGGCGCTGAGCGTGGAAAAGCCGTCGACGTCCTTCGCGACCGAGATCGCTTCGATCACGCGGTGCGGGTTGATGTGTCGGGGCAGCGGCATCTGCACCAGGATGCCGTGGATCGTCGGATCGGCGTTCAGCGCGGCGATGCGCGCCAGCAGTTCGGACTCGCTGAACGAGGCGGCGTAGGTCTCGAGCACCGATCGGATGCCGGCGCCGAGGCAGTCGTTGACCTTGTGCCTGACGTAGACCTGCGAGGCCGGATCGTCGCCGACCAGGATGACCGCCAGGCCAGGCGGGTGGCCGCGCCCGGTGAGGGCGGCGGCGCGTCCGGCCACTTCGGCGCGGATGGTCTTGGCGAGGGCGTTGCCGTCGATCAGCTGTGCGGGCATGTGCATTCCTGAAAACGGAAGGGCCGCCGATCAGGCGGCCCTTCGGTGATGCGGGGGCTCAGGCCTTGGCTTGCGCACCGAGCGCGATCTTCAGCAGGTCGGCCACGGTGTTGGCGTTGAGCTTTTCCATGATGTTGGCGCGATGCGCCTCGACCGTCTTGATGCTGATGCCCAGGTCGTCGGCGATCTGCTTGTTCAGCCGCCCGGCCACGATGCGCTCGAGCACCTGCGCCTCGCGCGTCGTCAGGCGCGACAGCAGCGCGTCGCGGCTCGCGGCCTCCTGGTGCTTCGAGAAGTCGACGCGCGCGCGGTCGAGCATTTTCTCGACGAGCGCGACGAGTTCGTCTTCCTTGAACGGCTTCTCGATGAAATCTTCCGCGCCCTTCTTCATCGTCGTCACGGCCATCGGCACGTCGCCGTGACCGGTGATGAAGGTCACCGGCAGCGGCGAGCGGCGTTCCAGCAGGCGGTCCTGCAGTTCCAGGCCGCTCATGCCGTCCATGCGGATGTCGGCGATCAGGCAGGCGACCTCGCGCGGGTCGAAGCGCGACAGGAACGACTCGGCCGAGTCGAAGCACTTGACGCGATAGTCCTTGCCCTCGAGCAGCCATTGCAGCGAGTCGCGCACCGCCTCGTCGTCATCGACGACATAGACGGTGCCTTTCTTCGGAATCAAGCTCATGTGGTGACAGTCGCCTTGGTGGTCGAAAGGGGTTCGGCAAACGAGCTCTGGACCGGCAGCGTGAACGAGAAACGGCAGCCCACTGCGGTGTCGCCATTGTAGAGGTTCTGTGCCTTGATCCGGCCGCGGTGGCTCTCGATGATCGAGCGGCACAGCGACAGGCCGATGCCCAGGCCTTCGACCTTGGTCGAGAAGAACGCCTCGTACATGCGGGCGATGACCTCGGGCGCCAGGCCGGGGCCCATGTCGGTGACGCTGAACTCGATCACCTCGCCCTCGTCGGGCGTGTGACGCGGCACGACGCGCAGCTCGATGTTGCGGCGCGACGGCGGCAGCTTCGCGTTGTCGATCGCCTCGGCGGCGTTCTTCAGCAGGTTCAGCACCACCTGCTCGATCAGGATCGGGTCGACCATCAGCACCGGCAGCCGCTGCGCGACATAGGTGTGGATCGCGACGTTGCGCCGGCGCAGCTCGATGCCGGCGAGCTCGACCGCGTCCTCGACGATGCTGTGGGCGCGCGAGGCCTGGCGCTGCGGTTCGCTGCGCTTCACGAACGAGCGGATGCGGTGGATGATCTGGCCGGCGCGCTGCGCCTGGCGCGAGGTCTTCTCGAGCGCGGCGATCAGGTCGTCCTTCGCGATCGCGTTGTTGTTGACGCGCGAGATGATGCCGTTGCAGTAGTTCGTGATCGCGGTCAGCGGCTGGTTCAGCTCGTGCGCGACCGACGAGGCCATCTCGCCCATCGTCACGAGACGGCTCGTCACCTGGGCCTTCTCGGCCTGGCTCGCGGCCAGCGACTCGGCGCTGCGGCGCGCGGTGATGTCGGTGGCGATCAGCATCTGTGCCAGCCGCCCGTCGGTCCACTGCAGGTAGCGCGCGCGCACCTCGAACCACTTCTGCAGCGGTTCGATGAAGACCTCGCGCGAATCGGAGCCCGCCTCGGTCAGTTCCTGCGTCGGCAGGCCGCCGAAGTTGTCGACCGAATCGTCGATCTCGGCCAGGAACGGGATGCCGGCCTCGGC